>JACRMK010000079.1 GCA_016235055.1 Chloroflexota bacterium
AGCATGCCCAGTTGGATGTCGTCCAGTTGCATCGCACCGTCCTTGAACTGCTGCACGAACTCAAACCATCACCGCTGCGGTAAGGTTTTGTGGCTAGGCCACGAATCAGCTGAAAGTAAGATTTTTATATTAGGCTACACGCGGCGATCGCGGCGGGCGCGTCTGTTGTTATCGCCTCACCGCTCGCGCCAGCGAGAGCGCCAGCAGCAGCGTGACAGCCAGCGGCATCACCCACCAGACGGCGATGCCCGTCCCGACGAGCCACGCCGTGACCGCCAGCGCCAGCAGGACGCCCACCGCAACCGTCCAGTCGTCGCCGACGATGAAGTCGTACCAGAAAGCGAAGAAACGCGCGATGACACTCATGATTCACTCTCCGCTTGCGCAGCCGACCGTGCCGGCGCGGCGGCCGGCACGCGCACACGGCGCATGGCCGCGATCGCTACAAACGACACGCCCAGCACGTAGGCCAGCACGCCAAGCAACGCCAGTTCCTGGCCGGGCCACTCCACTCCGGCGCCTTCCGAACCCCAGAAGATGCCGAACGTCGTCAGCATCGCGCCAACGGCAAACTTGAGCGTGTTCTCCGGCACGCGGCTCAACGGCCGGTGCACCACGAGGCCCGCCAGTACCACCAGCACGAGCGCCAGCGCCGCGCCGAGCGCGGCCAGCGACATGCCGCCCGGCGTACCGCCGAACGCGACGACGATGAACGCCACTTCAAGCCCTTCGAGGAAAACGCCCTTGAACGCCAGCGTAAACGCGTACCAGTCCATGCCGGCGCGCACCTCGTGGCTCGCGCGCTTTGCGGCATCCGCTTCGCGTGCGAAGATCGCGTCCTCGTCGTGCAGCGATTTATGGCCCGACGCGCGCAGGATCGCCTTGCGCAGCCACTGCATGCCGAAGACGAGCAGCAGCGTGCCGACGACCAGGCGCAGGACATCGATCGGGATGATCGTCAGCGCGGGGCCGAGCGCCAGGATGACGACCGCCAGCGCGCCCGTCGCCAGCGCTGCGCCGATCAGCGGCGAGCGCCAGCCGCGCGTCACGCCGACCGCCAGCACGATCGTCAACGCCTCGACCATTTCCACCGCGGAGGCCAGAAATGCCGCAGAGACCAGCAACCACGCGCTTGTACCTATGTGCACCGTCCGGTTGCGGCAACGGCAACCCGTTCCGCTTTGAATAGCAGCGATTGTGGTTCCAATTGCGGGCGGTGTCAAACGCTAACGACTGGGACCCGGCGCGCCGGCGCGCCCACGACTTGACAGTCATCTCTACCACTTATATAATTAGTATTACGAACTATTAGAATGAATAAGCATTAGAGAGGGGAAGCATTTATGCAGGGCGAGTCTACCCAACCTGACGCGGGAACCGCACTCAGCGTCCCATCGTCGCCGCCGGCGACCAAAGTGGCCGGCGAATGGAACCCGCCGCGCACCTTTGCATCGCTGCGCCACCGCAACTACCGCCTGTATACAGCCGGCCAGTTGACATCGCAGGTCGGCACGTGGATGCAGCAGGTCGCGCAGGGCTATCTGGTCTACCAGTTGACCGGCTCGCCGCTCTACCTGGGGCTGGTCGCCTTCTGCGGCGCGATTCCGATCTGGTTCTTTGCACTCACCGCCGGCGCGCTGATCGACCGCCTGTCGCGCCGCACGGTGCTGCTGCTGACGCAGAGCGCCGCCGCGCTGCTGGCGTTCGTGCTGGCCGCGCTGGTCTTCGCCGGCGTCGTCCAGCCGTGGCACATCTTGGTGCTTGCGTTCCTGCTGGGCACCGTCAACGCCTTTGACATGACGGCGCGACAGGCGTTCGTCAAGGATATGGTCGGCAAGGACGACCTGTCGAACGCCATCGCGCTCAACTCCGCGATCTTCAACAGCTCGCGCATCGTCGGGCCGGCGCTGGCCGGCCTCACGCTTGGCGCCGTCGGCGCGGGGTGGTGCTTCCTGCTGAACGGCCTGTCGTACTTCGCGGTCATCTACGGCATCTTCCGGATGGAGATGCCGAAAGTCACGCCGCCTGCGCGCCATGCGGCGATCCTGGCCGATATCCGCGAAGGCCTGCGCTACGTGCGCCGCGCGCCGTCGATCCTCGCGCTGATGCTCGTGGTCTCGATCTCGGCCGTCTTTGCCGTGCCGTACACGACGCTATTGCCGGCCTACGCGCGGGACGTGATGCACGTGGATGCGGAAGGGCTCGGCTTCCTGAGCACCGCGACGGGCGTCGGCGCGCTGGCCGGCGCGCTGATGATGGCGACGTTGAGCTACTCGCGGCGGCGCGGGGTCATCCTGTCGGCAGGCAACCTGGTCTACCCGGCGGCGCTGCTGGGGCTGGCGTTTTCCACATCGTATGCGCTCTCGCTACTGCTGCTGGCCGTGGCGGGCTTCGCGTTCATGGCCCAGCAGTCCACCGCGAACGCGCTCGTGCAGTCGCATGCGCCCGACAACCTGCGCGCGCGCGTCATGAGCATCTACATGCTCGCCAGTTTCGCCGGCATGCAGCCGATCGGCGCGATACAGGCGGGGAGCGTCGCGGAGCATTTCGGCGTCTCGGCCGGCATCGGCGTCGGCGCGACAATCGCACTGGTCAGTTCGCTGCTGATTCTCTGGTGGCTGCCGCGCGTGCGCGAATTGCAATAGGGAGTGACCATGAGCACGACGAATGAGGTGGCCCGCGACCTGCTGGACGTGACCCCGGCGATCATCCGCACCATCCGCGCGGAGATGCGCCGCCACCGCGCGGCGGGCCTGTCGGTGCCGCAGTTCCGGGCGCTCGGCTTTCTGGCGCGGCAGCCCGGCGCCTCGCTCTCCGAAGTGGCCGACTTCCTGGGGCTGGCGCTGCCGACAACGTCCAAGCTGATCGACGGCCTGGTCTGCCGCGCACTGGCTACGCGCGAGACGCTCGCGGACGACCGCCGGCGCGTCACGCTGGCGCTGACGGCCGGCGGGCGCACGGCGTGGGAGTCGGCGCGCCAGGCGACGCAGGCTGAACTGGCGCGGCACCTCGCCAGCCTGTCCGAGAGCGACCGGGCGGCCATCGCGCGCGCGCTGACGCTGCTGCGGCCGCTTTTTGCCGAAGAACGCCGCGCGCCGGCTGCGGGGCCAGCCCGCTGAACGTTCTCGTCCGGTATGCCGACCGCTTTCAAGGCGCTGATACTGTTTTGTGATGAGTATGTCCCCAAGCGATTGTTGTATGTGTCAGCACTACATAGCAATCCCCTTTCACTTTTCCCCTTCTCCCCCGGTGCGCGGGGGAGAAGGGGCCAGGGGATGAGGGGGTGACAACCGCACTTACCCCCCAGCGATGGGGACATGATCAAACTGAAACAGTATGACAGCGCGGTTGCCACGCGATGAGCGTGTGGCACGCTGATGTCGGGCGGCCGCATAGAACGAAAAACCCTCGCGTTGGCGAGGGTTTCGTTTCGTGCGAACGGGCGGATGACTGCGTTACATGCTCCGGCCGAAGAAGGAAGAGAACTTCATGGCGAACATCATGTCGCCGCCCACCTTGAGTTTGCCCGACGAGAACGCGGCCATCGGGTTGAGCTTGCCGGTGGCGATCTCCAAATAATCCTGCGCCGTGGCGGTCAGCGTCATCTTGGGGCTAGGCGCCGTGCCGGATTGCACGTCGAGCTTGCCATCTTCGATCGTCAAGTAATAATTGCCGCCGCCGTCGCCGGTCAAGTTGAACTGCACGACGGCATCGATGCCGGCGGCCTTGTCGGACTGGAAGCCGCTCTGCATCCCCTTCATGATCTGTTCGGCCAAACTGGCGCTCATGGAATCGATCCCTTTCAGTATATGGCGTGTGTTCAATACCTGCGCCCATAGATTCTAGGCGTCCTTTGGCCGCGGCGCAAATTGACGCCGATTCGGGCAGGGCCATTCAAGGGTCATCGTGCGTGAGTATCACCCGACGAAGCGCGCCCTGAGCTTGTCGAAGGGAGCTTGTCGAGGCGCAAGCGTTGGGTGGCCCACCCTTCGACTGGCTGTTCAGAAACCTGGCTGGCAACCAGACTGGCTATTCATTCTAGCCCGTCATGCCGGCATGCGTTGCCCGCTGGCTTCGGGCCAGCGGGCGATTAACGGTCAGCGGTGTTGTCCAGCGGCTTCGCGCCGCTGGACGTTAAGCACGCCTGGGCTGGAGGCCCAGGCGCAACGAAGCCGCTGACCACCGCCGGCATCCAAGCCAGCATCTGGCACGCATACGGGCTCTGTTACGCCCGCCTGGATTCCGGCCTTCGCCGGAATGACGGCGTGGATATGCGGCGCACCAGTTTCTGTCCGCATGCACGTCGCCGCGGCGACCTGGAATTCTCAGGGTACGCCTTCGACAAGCGCAGGGCACGGCGAGGCTTGTTGCCGGATTAGCGCCCCGCTTTCGCCTGCTGTTTCAGTGCGTACATCGCCGCATCCGCGCGCGCCACGAGGCTGTCGAATAACTCATGCCCTTCCGCATCGTAGGCTGCTTCGCCCACGCTGTAGCTGATCGTGTACGGCCGGGCGCCGGCGCGGCTGAGGGCGGCCGCGGCGTTGCGCATGCGCTGCAGGGCCGGCGCGGCGTCGGCGCGGCTGCCGTGAAACACCACGGCGAACTCATCGCCGCCGATGCGCGCGATGATGTCGCTGCTGCGCATGTAGTCGCGCAGCAGACTGGCCACGTCGCAGATGCAGCGCGAGCCGGCATCGTGGCCGAAGGCGTCGTTGATCCGCTTCAGGTTGTCCAGGTCGATGTAGAGCAGGGTCAGCGTCGCCCGGGCGCGCTGCGCCTCGCGCAGGCTCTGTTCGCCGAGGAAGCGGAAGCCGCGCAGGTTGTATACCTGCGTAAGGTCATCGGTCAGCGACATATCGCGCAGGCGGCGCTCCAGGCGGTTGATGTGCCAGGCCAGGTATACGCCGGCGCCGATCAAGAACAGCGAGCTTACGGCGGCCGATAACGCCTGGGCCGTGGCGGCCGTTAGCCACCCGGCGCTGACGGCATTATGCACGGCGAAATCCAACACAAAGGGCAGCGCCAGCGCGAAGGGGAGGGTGAGCCGCGCAAACTGGCTGCCGATGCCGGTGCCGAGCAGCACGGTGAACACGCCATACTCGGCCCGGCGCATAAAGCGCACATAAGCGAGCAGCGTCATGGCCAGCAGGGCGTGCAGAGGTACGCGCGTTTGTTCGGATTGGCCGTACAGGTTCGCCACGCCAAAGATATACCCGGCCAGCACCACCAGCACCAGCGCGATCAACCCCAGCGTGGCGGCATCGGCAACGTGACTGAGCCAGTTCTTGCGCGTCCGGGCCAGCACCAGTGACAGTCCGAGCAACGCGAGATATGCGGAACCCTGCAGTGATGGGCGGTTGGGCAGCAGTTTATCGGCCTCAAACCCAAGCAGCCGATCCAGTTCGAACGGGCTATACAGGAAGATCTGCAGGCCGACGGTGGCCGCGATGATGATGGTGCTGATGGCAAGCAGTTGGCTGACCTTCAGTTGGCGCTGGCTGCGCGCAGGCTGCGAGAGGGCGAGCGATGCGGTGGCGAGCAGAAAGCTGACCGCCGTGCTTGGACTTAACAGCGACCAGCCGGCGGGCAAGAGCGACGCCACCGGCGGCGCCAGCCAGCCGGCCAGCACCACCAGCGCGAGGACGGCGACGATGGTCAGGCATACATTTTCGGCGCCCGCCAGTCGCTCGACCAGTTCCAGGTCGGGCTGGCTCGATGCCGTGATGTCGGTGTCTTGCAGTGCCATAGCCGTTACGTGCACGGGCGGTTGGCCGTTCGGGTCTGCGACCGGGACCGCTGCTCAAAGGACGACGATGGTTCACGCGGACGCGCCGCTATAACTCACTGTAGCACACTATCGCCGCAAGATCAATGCGCCTTCGGGGTGCACAGCAATTCTCATTTTGGAGTCGGCTGCCAATATGCCCCCTCATCCCCTGCCCCTTCTCCCCCGCGCGCGCGGGGGAGAAGGGGAAAAGCTAACGGGGAGGTGCGCGGCGGCGCAGCCGCCGCGCACCTCCCCTAAGAAT
>JACRMK010000080.1 GCA_016235055.1 Chloroflexota bacterium
GCGCGGGCGCGTCCGCTGCCACAGAGCCATCCGCCGATGCTTCGCCCCTACCGTACGCCTGCCACGTCGCCGCGCCAGCGTCCGTTGTCACCCTTCCATCACCGCGATCTCTTCGTCCGTCAGCCCGTACAACTCATGCACCAGCGCGTCGATCTGGCGGTCGGTGGCGCGCAGAGACCTCGCGGGTCTTGAAGACCCGCGAGGTCTGGTACGCCGCACCGTCGTAGGGGCGCGGTCGCCGCGCCCGGCCATCGCATCATCGTAGGGGCGAAGCATCGGCGCGGGCGCGTCCGCTGCCACAGAGCCATCCGCCGATGCTTCGCCCCTACCGTACGCCTGCCACGTCGCCGCGCCAGCGTCCGTTGTCACCCTTCCACCACCGCGATCTCCTCGTCCGCCAGCCCGTACAACTCGTACACCAGCGCGTCGATCTGGCGGTCGGTGGCGGCGATCTGCGTGGCGATCAGGTCGCGCGCGGCTTGCGACCCGGCGGCGGCCTGCCGCTTGTGCAGGTCGAGCATCTGCGTGACGAGCGTCACCATCCGGTCGTGCCGCGCCTTGTCGTTCGCGTCGGCGAAGTCGATCGGGCGGATAGGGAGTTGCGCGATGAATTGTGTCCAGAACCTCACATATCCACCGCGCAAGTGAGTCCCAATTATGCTCAGATATGAGAACAGTAGTGGCGAATTGAGTAAACCAAGCACGTAGAACGACGACAAATCATCGGATTTCAACAGGACGCCATACCCTGTCTTGAAGAAATACCCTGATTCGTCATATGTAAACGATGCAACATTGTTGTAGTCTGGAACGATAATTTTCGGTCGTCGAAATAGCGTCATACTTTTGGGATACCCAAAGGCATACCAATTTGCGCCTGTGAACTTACCTTTTTCACGTGCGGCCAATATGCTACGGTTCAATGCCAAATAGTCCAGAGTTTTCGGGAAACGCTTCGCCATTTCGGTAGGCGAATATAGGCGAGATACCGAATCGGTAGTCTCATACGGACTGATCAGTCTCGTCGTGCTTACAGGCTGTTGATAACGTCGAATATCGCTGCCGCGCAGAAATGGGACTGTTGCTTCAGATTCAACTCGCACGACCCGGTCGAGATTCTTTGATGCCCCTTCGATCAGTTGACCACTTAGGCGGCAGTCCTCGAGCACAAAGACATCATCAGCGCTTGTCTGCGTACCAACAAAGATATGCGCCACATCCCCCAACTTCACCGGCATCCGGCTCAGGCGCTCGAACAACGCCGCACCCGCGCCAACCGTGAAATTCCACTCCGCGCCGGTGATGCTGGCGGCCGGCACGTCGCCCGCCACGCCCGCACCGTTCAATCGCCACGCGTTGAGGTCGTCCACCTTGACAATGTGCGCCGCGTCCGCACCCGCCTTGTCGAGGAACATCAGACAGGTATAGGTCGTCGCACCCGCGAAGACCTGTTGATCGCCGAAATGGACGACGTGCCGCAGGTGCTTGCCTTCCGAGAGCACGCCGCGCAGCGGCGCGCCGTACTTCGCGTTGAAGAACTTGTGCGGCAGGATGAAGCCGAGCGTGCCCGTCGCGTTCAGAAGGCCGAGCGCGCGCTCGACGAACACCACATAGACATCGTAGTTGCCCGACCCGGCGGCGCGGTACAGCCGCTTGTACGCCTCCACCTCGCGCGGCGCGTACTCCGTCATCGTTTGAATACGCACATACGGCGGGTTGCCGATCACGACGTCAAAGCCGCCCGCCTTCATCACCGCCGGGAACTCGGCGCGCCAGTCGAACGCGCGCACCGCCTCGCGCGCGGCCGGGTCGTCGGCGTAGTCGGGCCCGATCAGGCTGTTGCCCCAGCGGATGTTCGCGTCGAGGTTCGGCAGGGCGCGTTCGCCGTCGCCGTCCAGCAACTGCGGCTGCAGCGTCTCGCGGCTCTCGTCCTCCAGCACCGTCAGCAGCAGGCTCAGCTTCGTCACCTCGACCGCCTGCCGGTCGATATCGACGCCGTAGATGTTGTTGAGCAGGATGCGCTTCTTCTCGGCGGTCGTCAAGCGCCAGTCCGGCGTGCCCGCGCCGTGCGTCGCGTCGTAGAGCGGCTTCTGCTTGGCCGGCTCGTGCGCGGCGTACCAGTCGCGGTGCCAGTCGAGCAGGAAGCGGTACGCGCCGAGCAGGAACGAGCCGGAGCCGCACGCCATGTCGAGCACGCGCAGTGCCGACGCCTCCTTCGGCGTCCGGCCGTCCAGCCGCCGCCCGAGCGTCTGCCGCACGATGTAGTCGACGATGTACGAGGGCGTGTAGTAGACGCCGCCCGCCTTGCGCACCTCCGGCTTCTCCTCGATCTTGGCGTGGCCGCCGGCGGTGACGCGGATTACTTTTCCAAGAAATTGCTCGTAGACGTTGCCGAGGATCTCGGGCGGCATCAGCCGGAAGTTATAGGTGCCGTACAGCTCGCCGATCAGCGCCTTCAGCACGCGGTCGTCGATCTCCAGCTTGAGCACGGCGCGGTCGCGCGCAAAGTCGAACAGGCCGGAGTTGTACTTGCGGTCAGCCTTCCTGAACAGCGCGACGAGCGCGGGGTAGATGCCGTCGCGCGCGGCCAGCTCGCGCAGTTGGCCGTACGGCTCGATGTCGCGGTCTTCGGCGATGCGCAGGAAGATCAGCCGGTCGATCGTGCGCTGGACGGCGTCGGTCAGGTCGTCGGCGGAGAGGCTGTTGCGCAGTTCGATGTTCTGCGCCAGCGCGCGCCGCCAGCCCTCGATCGTGTCGAGGAAGTCGGCATCGACCGTCACGCTGCCGCGCTTGCCGGTCTCCGACTGCGCGAACTGGTCGAACGCTCCGCCGCGCACCGCCTCGAACGAGAAGAGGTCCCAGAGCGCGCGCCACTCATCGGCGTACTGCGGGAAGGTGTAGTACTGCTTGCGCGCCACCGACGGCTTGTCGCCCGGCTTCGGCTTGCTGCGGCAGTCGTAGACGGCGAACTCCTCGAAGTCGGTCAGGATCGAGAGCGCCAGCTTGCCGTTCCAGCCGTAGCGGCGCAGTTGGAACGCGGCGTCGGCGTTGGTCTTGAGCGCGACGCCCGGCTTCTTCGCCTCGACGTAGAACTTGATGTCGTGCTCGGACATGCGGAAGGCATAGTCGGGCGCGCGCTGGCTGGCGTCGATCTCCAGCGAGACCTCGGTCATCACCGGCTTGTACTGCGGCGCGCGCCGCTCGACGTTCAGCACGTCCCAGCCGAGCGCCGTGAACAGCGGGTCGATCAGTTCGCGGCGCGCCTCGGCTTCTTTGTAGCGCGGCGCGTGGTACGCCTCGCGGTTCGTGAGGTAGTGCTTGACGAGCGACGCGATCTGCGCGCGCGATTGGTCGAAGGTGAGCATAGGTATCAGGGAACAGGGATCAGGGATCAGGGATCAGGGTTCAGGGATCAGGGTTCAGGGATCAGGGTTCAGGGTTCAGGTGTCAGACGCTTCGCCAGCTTCGACAAGATGAGCCGTCGGCTGAGCTTGTCGAAGCCGATTCTGCAACCGCTCGATTTGGGGACAGTATACCGCAAACCACCAGACCTGAAGGGTTTTGCATGGCTCCTCCCATTCGCCGCCTCTCGCCGTAAACCCTTCGGGTCTATCACGTCGCCGCGCCGCACCACCAGACCCGAAGGGTTTTGCGCGGATCCCCTCATTCGCCGCCTCTCGCCGTAAACCCTTCGGGTCTACGGTCGAAGCACACAAAGACCTCGCGGGTCTTGAACCGCGAGGTCTGGCACGGCACGCCTTCGTCCGTTTGTCCGTCATCTATCCGTTGACCCGCCGCGCATCCTATCCGTTTATCCGTCGCTGTGCGCTGGCCTCCAGCCAGCGCACGTTTAGCGGTCTGCGGCAAGCGCCGCAGACTCAGCATCCGTTGACCATCGCCTCGATCGCCGCGAGGCGCTGCTCAAGCCGCGCCGCCTGCCGCCGCGTGCGCGCCCAGCCGGTGCCCAGCAGCAGGCACGCGCCGAGCGACAGGCCGATGCCGCCCAGTAACGCCGGGAGCAGCGCGCTATTCAGCACTGCCGCTTCGGCGGGCCGCTCGGCGACGCGCGCACCCGCCCCCTGCGCTTCCAGCGCCGCGATACGCGCCGCCTGCGCATCCGTGATCTGCGCCAGCGCCTGAATCGCGGCCAGCGCGATGCCGTCCGCGTCAATGGTATTGATATGCCGCTCGTCCTCGCCCAGCCCGAACGCCGCGTAAACGTCCTGCGCCATCGGTCCCATGTGCCGGATCGACGCATCCTGCGTCTTGTAGCTCCACGTCGTCACCGGCATCGCCGCCACCTGCGCCAGGATCGCCCGCCCGTCCACCGTCGTCAGGTTCATTTTGGCGTTGCGATCACTCAGCGCGCTCCATGAGTTACCGCCGGCTGGGACCTGCACCCCGGCCGTCGTCGCGCCGCCGCCGTCGACCGCCGTGACGAAATACACACCGCCCGTGGTGCGCGCAGAGAATGCATTGGCAAGTCCGCATGAGAAACCATACGGTTGAGAATCCGCCCACGTGAAGCAGCCCGGCTGCTGCGACACGGCGTTATACCCGGCGGCGTAGCTGTAATCGCCTTGAGCGGCGCTATTATAGCCGCCGCCGACCGTCGAGAACAATCCGCTAGCGGCGCTACTATAGCCGCCGCCGACCGTCGAGAACGCTCCGCTAGCGGCGCTATTATAGCCGCCGCCGGCCGTCGCGTACCATCCGCTCGCCGTGTTTTTTTGGCCGCCGCCGACCGTCGCGAACGCTCCGCTCGCCGTGTTGGTTATGCCACCACCGACCGTTGCGTACAACCCGCTCGCCGTGTTGTTGGCGCCGCCGCTAGCGGTCGCATAATTGCCGAGCACGCTGTTGGCTGTGCCGCCGCCAATCACGCCGCCGCTGACCGTGACGGGCAGCGTATTCTGCACGGGATTGCCCAGCACGCTCGGGGCAAACGGCCCCGGCTGCGTCGTGAACGCCGGCAGGGATAGCGCGTACGACGCGGGCAGCAGCGGCTGGCGCGGCTGCAGCGTCGTGTACCCGCCGCTGCCCGCCGGGCAGCGTACCTGTGTGGCGAGCCAGCGCCCCTGCCCATTGAATACGCCCACGCCAAAATCCAGCGGCGCGGTGAACAGCCCGCCCGTCACCGCCAGCGTCGCCGTGACGTTGCCGCCGATCGGCACGCCCGCCGTTGCGTCATCGAACAACGAGAAGACGAAATCACAGGCGGCGTTCACCGCTGCGCCATTGCTCTGCAAGCGCCCCTGATAGCTGATCGCCGTCGTCAGTGCGACGCTAACCGGCGCGGACTGCGAAGCAGTTTCCGGCGCGCGGGCTTCCTGCGCTGATGCGCTGAGCGCAGCCAGTCCGAAAACGGTAGCCAGTATAACGACGGCGAGCACTACGAGCCGAAGCCAAAGCGTGCGAGGCATACGTTCCTCCTGGAGAGTGTGGCCATAGCCAGACGGATCTGGCGGGTGGTGTGAGGCCGTAAGTTGCCCGGATTGTAGCGATGAACATGTCGCGCGTCAACGCCAAATACAAAGACCTCGCGGGTCTTGGAGACCCACGAGGTCTGATGTGCCACAAGCCCGCAGACCCGAAGGGTTTTGCATGGCTCCTCCCATTCGCTGCCTCTCGCCATAAACCCTTCGGGTCTATCACACTCGCCGCGCCGCCCTCAGCAATTCTCATTTTGGAGTCCGCCGCCAGGTTGCCCCTCATCCCCTGGCCCCTTCTCCCCCGCGCACGCGGGGGAGAAGGGGAAAAGCTAACGGGGAGGGCAACGCCGCTTTCTTGTCGAGCCAGCTTGTGTGACAAGCACCAGGGGGCCAGTTCATAGCAAGCCGACATTGGGAAGTACCCGTCCAAAGCCAAATTGGGAATTGCTGGCCGCCCTATGCGGCATTCGACCGTGCGCGCTTCTGGTGTATACTCGCCGTTGCAAACTAGCGGCCGTCAGCCGCATCGCGCGCGACATCCAGACGCACGGCTCAATCCACCCCGCCGGCGCACTGACCTCGCCGGCCAGCCATCGGAGGGATCATGAACGAGGCTCTGCTCGACGCGTTTCACCACAACAGTTGGGCGACCCGGCAACTGCTCGCGGCCTGTCGCGGACTTTCCATGGAACAGCTCGCGTCCTCCGCGACCGGCAGCTACGGGAGCATTCTGGACACATTCAATCACATTATCGGCGCGGATGCCTGGTACCTGTCGCTGCTATCCGGCAGCGGGCCCGAATGGGCACGCAAGCGCGAGAAGAGCGCCGACCTCGACCAGCTCGAGGCGCGCGTGGAGGAGACCGCGCAGAACTGGGAGCGGTTCCTCGCCGAGCCGATCAATACGGAGCGGGTGCTCATCCTCGATGAAGGCAAGTACGAGACGTACCCCGGCGTGATCATTGCCCAGGCGTTCCATCACGGCAGCGCCCACCGCGAGCAGATCTGCGCGATCCTGACCGGCTTCGGCCTCGAACCGCCGGACGTTCAAGCCTGGGCGTATGCGGACGCCACCGGTCGCGGGCGCGACGCGATGTAGGGGCGGGGCATCGGCCAGACGCGCCTGTTGGCTCAGCACGTCCCGCCGATGCTTCGCCCCTACCACAACACCCCAACATTCAGCCGCGCATCATCCGGCGTTAATGCGCAGCTTATCCGGTGCTGTTATAAATGGAGGGTGAACATCATGCGGCGGGCGCGAGCGCCCGCCGAGTGCATTCCTGAGGAGGAAGCAGATGAGCAAGAAAGCGATGGCCGTGCTGGTTATAGCCGTCTTTGTCGTCAGCCTGCTGACGAGCGCCGTCGCGGGCGCGGCGGCCGGCATCATGGCGGTGCGCGCGGCGCCGGTGGACCTGCTGCGCGGCGCGCAGTCGAACAACGTCCCGGCGCAGGCGCCCGGCGGCACGGCGCCGAACAACCAGACGCCAAGCGACCCGAACCAGCAGCCGAACACGCCCAACAACCGGCAGTTCCCGAACGGGCAGGCCCCGCGCGGCACACTCGGCGGCGCGGCGGTCGTCAGCCAAGTCGTGACCGGTTCGCCCGCCGAGAAGGCTGGCCTGCAGGTCGGCGACATCATCGTGTCGGTCAACGGCGCGCGGCTCGACGCCAACCACACGCTCGACGTGCTGATCCAGCAGTCGAAGCCGGGCGACACGGTCGAGTTGGGGCTGCGGCAGCGCGGCCAGGCCGAGAGCACGCTGAAGGTGACGCTCGGCGCCAACCCAAGCAACGCCGCGCAAGCGTACCTGGGCATCCAGTTCCAGGCGACGCCCATCAGCGGCACGCGCCCGACGTCGTAGCGACCAGTCGCTCGTCGGTAGTCAGCAACTGGTAGTTGTAGTCGCCTGTTGCTCGTAGACCTCGCGGGTCTTCACGACCCGCGAGGTCTTTTGCGTTGCGATTGCGGCTTGTAGCGGCGCATGTTACAATGCGCGCCATGACAACCCTCGCGACGGCCCCTCGCTCGCGCCTCTTCTACGGCTGGATCGTCGTCCTCGTCTCCGCGCTCGGCGGGTTCGTCGTCTCCGGCGCAGGGTATGCCGCCTTCGGGCAGTTCATCCAGCCGCTGTCGCAGGCGTTCGGCTGGCCGGTCGGCGTCATCGGGCTGGTCAGCACCGTGCGCCTGGTCACCGCGATGGTCGTCTCACCGGTCGTCGGCTGGCTGTCCGACCGCGTCGGCCCGCGCGTGGTGCTGGCGGCCGGCGCGCTGATCACCGGTGCGGCATACCTCGCGCTCTACTTCATCAGCGACCCGGTCGTCTTCTACGCCGTGTTCACCGTCGCGATGGCGCTCGGCTTCAACATGCTGGTCGGCACGCCTGCGCAGGCGGCCGTCGCGCGCTGGTTCCGCCGCCAGCGCGGCATGGCGATGGCGATTGTGTCGATGGGCAGCTCGTTCGGCGGCGTCTTTCTGGTTCCGGCGGTGCAACTGCTGCTGGCCGGCGGCGACTGGCGCTGGGCGTTCGGCGTGATCGGCGCGGGCATCCTGCTGGTTAACCTGCCGCTCGCCGTCCTTTTCCTGCGCGACGATCCCGAGTCGCTCGGCCTGCACGCCGATGGCGACGCGTCGCCCCCGCCGGTCGCAGCGGCCAGCGAGCCCGCGCACGACGACCGGCAGTGGTCCGCGCGCGAGATCTGGTCGGCCCCCGACTTCCGCCACCTGGCGATCGGCCTGCTCTTCACGGCGTCGCTCTGGTCGCTCATCGAGTTCTACCAGTTCCCGATCCTCACGTCGCGCGGCGTCGACGGCGGCACCGCCGCGCTGTTCATCTCCATCTATTCGTTGTGCGCTGCGCTGACCAAGTTCGGCTGGGGCTACCTGGCCGACCGCGTCGACTTGCGCCGCCTGCTGGTCGGCGCGCTCTGGCTGAACGCGGCCGGGCTGGCGCTGCTGGCGTTCGCCGACAACACGGCGCTGTTCTGGCTGTACGCCACCGTCAGCGGCGCGACCGGCGGCGGGCAGGCCGCGCTGGCCGCCCCGCTGATCGCCCAGCGCTTCGGGCGGCGCTCATACGGCGCGGCCGCCGGCCTGCTGATGCCGCTCACGATGATCGTGCCGGCCATCGCCGTGCCCGTCGCCGGTTTCGCCTTCGACGCGACCTACACGTACGCGCCGGTCTTCGTCGCCGTGGCGCTGCTGGCGATGCTGACGAGCACGAGCCTCCTCCGCCTTCCCGGGCGGCGGGAGACGATGGTAGTGCGCGAGCCGGGCGCGGCAAGCGGCGGATAGTTTTTTCGTTCGGGTGATATAATCGAGGGCAATACCTCACGAGGGAGGAATTGCCATGGCCGACCATCTTCGGGCACGCAACGTGATGCGGTTATTCTTCGCGCTCGCACTGGCATTTTTCTTCACGGCGCTCGCGCTCGGCAGCCTGCGCGCCTTCACCGCCCGCGCGGCGCCCCCTGCCGCCGTCGCCGGCATAGCCAACGTCAGCATCGCAAGCTTTGCGTTTTCGCCAAGCGTCATTACGGTGCCGGTCGGCACGACGGTCGTCTGGACGAACAACGACCCCTTCACGCACACGGCCACGAGCGACGCCGCGATCTGGGACTCCGGGCAAATCGGCCCGGGCCAGGTCTTCAGCATGACGTTCAATGCCGTCGGCGACTTCCCTTATCATTGCAATATCCACATTCTCATGCACGGCACGGTCGTCGTTACTGGAAGCGTGCTGTACCTGCCGACGATAGCAAGATAGCGGGGAGCGGGGGCGGGGAACAGGGATCAGGTGTCAGGGATCAAGAGTCAGGGATCAGGGCACAGGGATCGGGTTTCAGGGATCAGGGGGCAGGGATCAGGTGTCAGGGTCCGCGAATCGGGGATCGGGAACCAGTAGTAATGAACGACGCGGGATGAGATGTTTTCCATTGGCGCATTGCGAGGCGATAATGTCATCCATTAAGACATTCCGTGATTTGCAGGCGTGGCAGGAGGCCATGATGCTGGCGGTAATGTGCTATGACGTGACGCGCGGATTTCCACGCTCGGAAGAGTTTGGCATGACCTCGCAAATCCGACGTGCCGCCGCTTCAGTTCCGGCCAATATCGCTGAAGGTCATGGCCGACAAACGCGCGCCGACTATGCGCGCTTTCTGAGCGTCGCCCACGGCTCGCTCCGCGAACTGGAAACGCACCTGATGCTCTGCGAGCGCGTCTCGCTAACGACCAGTGAATCCACCGCGCCGCTCCTTACCCAGTGTGACAAAGTCGGCAAACTGCTGTACAGCCTGATGCGCGCCCTGCGCGCCCCTGCGCCTAGCACCTGATCCCCGACACCCGATCCCTGATCCCTGTTCCCTGATCCCTGTTCCCTGTTCCCCGGAGCACGCCATGACCGAACTGACCGCCGACCTGATCGTTTCCGCGCGCCTGCCTGGCGAACTCACATTGTCGCCCGACGGCCGCACCGTCGCCTACACGCTCGCACCGATCGGCAAACGCGAGCCGCACCCGCTCGCCAGCATGTGGCTGGCCGCCACGGACGGGCTGACGCCGCCGCGCCCGCTCACGACCGACACCTGCGACAACCGCCGCGCACAGTGGTCGCCGGACGGCGCGCAGATCGCATTCCTGTCCGATCGCGCCGAGCGCGGCACGCTTCAGTTGTACGTCATCCCGGTTGCCGGCGGCGAAGCGCGCCCGCTGACGCCAGCTGCGAACAAACGCCCGGTGCGCGCCTTCGCCTGGTCGCCGGACGGCGCGCAGATCGCGTACACATGCGCCGATGAGCCGGATGATGAAGAGAAGCGCCGCGAGAAAGAGCGCGACGATGCGGTCGTGTTCGGCGAGCGTCTCCTGCGCGCCCGCCTGCGCGTTATGATGGTAGCCACCGGCGAGACGCGCACACTCACCGACGGCAATCGCCATGTAAGCGAGTTGGCGTGGTCGCCGGACGGCTCGCAAATCGCCTTTGCCACCTGGCCGGCGCCGGCGGAGGAGTTCTCCGGGCGCGACACGCGCATTGACGCCGTGCCGGCCACCGGCGGCGACGCGCGGCTCGTGGCCCGCCTCGGGCGGCAGCGCCTGCGCGGGCTCGTCTGGTCCGGCGACGGGCGTCGACTGCTGTTCATCGGCTCCGCCAGCCGCCACGCGCAGTCATCCGGCGCGCTCTGGGCCGTGGATGCCATCGGCGGCGATCCGGTGCATCTCGCATTCGGCGAAGAGTCGTGCGCGAGCGATCTGGCGCAGCCGCGCGGCTCGTCACGTGCGCTGGCCGTCGTCGCCGCCGGCATCGACACGCAACTGCACTGGATCGACGCCCAGACCGGCGCGCTCGATCATTTCTACGCGGCAAGCGAAGAGACGCCGGTACGCGACATCCTCGCGGCCACGGCGGTCGTGCCGCCGCACAGCACGCCGGTGCTGGCCGCCGTGCGCGCCGGCGGCGACAAGCCGTGGGAGGTCTGGAGCGCGCAGGCGAGCAGCGGTGTGCCCGTGATCTGGTCGGCGCTGACCGCGCACCAGACCGCCTTCGACGGCATCCGCTTTGGAGAACAGGAGCCGTTCTATTGGCAAGCGCCGGACGGGCTGATGCTCGACGGTATCTTCGTGCGCCCGGCCAACGATCTGACGCCGCCCTGGCCGACCGTGGTGCTCGTGCACGGCGGGCCGTACGGCCGCTTCGCACAAGGGTTCTTCGTCGGCTGGGGCCAGTGGGCGCAGTGGCTGGCGACGGCGGGCTACGCCGTGCTGCTGCCGAACCCGCGCGGCGGCATGGGACATGGCGAGCGGTTCGCGGCGGCGGCGCGCGGCGACGTGGGCGGCGCGGACTGGCTCGACGTCGCCAGCGCCGCCGATGCGGCGGTCGCGCGTGGCCTGGCCGACCCGGCGCGGCTCGGCATCGGCGGCTGGAGCCAGGGCGGCTTCATGACCGCCTGGGCCACCACGCAGACGCGCCGCTTCAAGGCGGCCATCATGGGCGCGGGCGTCAGCGACTGGGGCATGCTGACGCTGACGAGCGACGTGCCGGACTTCGAGAGCGAGCTCGGCGGCAACGTGCCGTGGGACGGCCCTGGCGCGCGGCACGACCTGGCGCTGTCGCCAATTATGGTTGCGCGGCGCGCGGCCACGCCGATCTTGATCCTGCACGGGCAGAACGACGAGCGCGTGCCGGTCTCGCAGGCGGTCGGCTTCCACCGCGCCATGCGCGACGTGGGCGTGCCGTCGGAACTGGTGATCTACCCGCGCGAACCGCACGGCATCGGCGAGCGCGCGCACCAGATCGACGTGCTCGTGCGCGTGCGCGCCTGGTACGCACGCTGGCTGTGACGGCGCGCTTTTTGGCGCGAGCGGTCGCGGTGCTATACTCGTGGCATAGCGCGGCGCAGTGCGGGCGCGGCCGCGCACTGCGGGCGTACCAACGAGTCGACGACCACGCGAACGATCCACTTCCGGCACCCGCACCACGCCCCGCATCGCCTCGCTCACGCGTCTCCGGCATTGCGTACTCCCATACTTTCCATTTACGAGGACATCATGGACAAATCAATGCGCATCGTGACCGACGCCGCGGCCGACCTGCCGCCCGCCGAAGCCGCGGCAATGGGCATCACCATTGCGCCGCTGCACATCAAGTTCCCGGATCGCGAGATCAGTTCAAGCGACATCACCCCGGACGATTTCTACAACCGGCTCGAAGCGATGCAACCGCATATCCCCACCACGTCGCAGCCGTCGGTCGGCGCGCTGGAGGCGCTGTTTCGCGCCGTCAGCGCAGACGGCGCGCGCGTATTCTCCATCCATATCTCGTCGGGCCTGAGCGGAACGTTCGGGTCCGCTGCGCTGGCCGCAAAGCAGCTGGGCGAGGGGGTGGTGCACGTCGAAGATAGCCTGACGCTGTCCGGCGGCGAGCGCTTTCAGGTGCTGGCCGCGGCCAACGCCGCGCGCGCCGGCTGGGAGCCTGCGGCGATCATCGCGCACATGGCGAAGCTGCGCGCCGAGACCGAGGTCGTCTACACGCTCGACACGCTGAAGTACCTGGAGCGCGGCGGGCGTATCGGCCGCGTGCAGGCGCTGGCCGGCGCGCTGCTCAACATCAAGCCGCTCATTCACGTCGACAAGAAAGACGGCAAGTACAGTAACCTCGGTCGCGCGCGCACGATCCGCGCGGCCGTGGGGCAGATCGCGGACCGCATTGCGGGGCTGTACGACCAGCAGACGCCGCTGTGGGTCTCGGTGCTGCACGGCCGCATCGAGCCCGAGGCCAACGCGCTCGCGGAGTTGCTGCGGCAGAAGGTGAACGTGGGCCGGCTGGAGGTGCTGCGCATCTCGCCGGTGCTCGGCGTGCACACGGGGCCCGGCATCGTGGGCGTGGCGGTCGCCCCGCTCGTGCTGGTCGAAGGGTTCCGCTAAGCGGTCGTACATAGCGAGCGATGCGGCACGTCCGGCGCAGTGTGAACCGCGCCGGACGTGCCGCATCGCCAATCTGAATCAGGGGGGAATGAATGAACAGCGCACCAAACACAGCAGCAGGCGCATCGTCTGCAAGACCGGTGCTGGTTCCGGCCGGCGAAGATCGGTTCAACGAACAGCGCGGGCTTGGCATTAGCACGATTGCCTTCAAGGTGTCCGCGCAGGAAGGCAGCGATCTTTTCGTGCTCGAGAACACCTTCCGCCAGAAAGGCGGTCCCGCCCGTCACCTGCACCACAACCAGGACGAATGGTTCTTCGTCATCGAGGGCGCGTTCGTTTTCGAAGTCGGCGCCGAGCGCTTCGTGTTGCAGCCGGGCGATTCACTGCTCGCGCCGCGCCGCGTGCCGCACGTCTGGGCCTATACGGGCGGTTCGGCGCTTGGCCGCATCCTCGTGACGTTTGCGCCGGCCGGGAAAATGGAGGCGTTCTTTCGCGAGGTCACCAAAGCCAACGCGATGCCGCCGCAGGACCCGGCGCTCTGGCGCGCCCACGACATGGAGTTGCTCGGGCCGCCGCTCGCCGTCTAGCCGGCGTCCCGCCACAAGCCGCCGTCAGCACGGCGTCTTCGCCGGATCGTACTTCGCGCCGATGCTGAACCGGGGCCGCGCCAGGTCGAGCAGGTCGCGCGTGCCGTTGTCCACAATTTGCGCGCACAGGCTGCGCGAGCGGTAGGTCGACTTTCTGTCGCCGGAATAGAACAGGCTCAGTTCCAGCGTCGCGTTGCGCACCAGGTCGTCAAAATAAAACGGCAGATTGTTGCCGCTGCTCAGGTAGCTCTCGGCCAGCCCCAGCAGCGCGGCCAGCGCGTCGACTTGCATCGACGCCGCGCTCAGGTTTCGGTGGTAGCACTTGACCTTGTTGCGGGTGGCGTCGGCGCTGAGCCAGTCGGGGAACCAGACGGTGCGGCCGCGATCAAGACGGTACAGGATCTGGCTCGGCGCGGCGCCGGACAGCTTGACGGAGGCTTGCGGCTGCGGGCGCGGCACGAAATTCGGCGGCAATTGTTTCCAACTGCACAACGCCTCGGCCGCGCGCAACATGGATGGATCGGGCGCGTTTGCGCCGTCGATGCCCGCGCCGTCGACCAGCGTGGCGACGATAAACGGATCGCCCGCCGTCGTTTCCGCGTCCGGGTCGCCCAGCACGGCCTGGCGCAGCAGGCGCAGCACGTGCTGCGCCGCGTCAGGCAACGGCAGCGTGCCAACAGCCGCCCCCGCCGTGCTGAGGGTCGTCATCCGATTCCGCAGGCTGTCGGCCAGCGCGTGGAGGTCGGCCATGGCATGCGCGCCCTTCATGAACAGCGTGACCGCCACGCTGATCGCGTGCGGGTATACAAAGGCGTCCAGCGCCGCCGGATCGGCCAGGCCATCGATCGCCAGCGTGACGGCGGGCCGCATGCGCAGGGGGGTCACCTTGCGCCACGCCATCTCGGCGGCCGCCGCGGGCGCGATTTTAGGCGTGAGGCGGGGCAGATAGTAGCGCCAGAAATGGTTGTAGGCATGCCCATGCTCATGCAGCCACGGCACGCAGGGCTCGCCCTGACCCTGCCGTGCCAGCGCCTGCACGAACTGCGCGGCATAGGCCGGCTTGTCGGCCAGCCAGGCCATCGGCGCCACGGCGGGCACGGCGCCGAGCAGCGTCGCATAGGACTCGGTCCAGATGTAGGTACAGTGCAGCTCACGGACTTGCGCGGTCATGCGAGCCTCGCCTTTGTGCTATAATAACCTTGACTGTAGGATTCTCCTCAAGCGCCAAGCGGCGGCAAGGGCGGCGGATACGCCGTCCGGGGGATCACCTACGTTTGTGAGTGCAAATGGCCGCCCACGTTGTGGGCGGCCATTCCCATTGTCACGAGCCGGTGGCATCGCTCAGCAGCCAGCGGCGGCCATGAATCGCCTTGATCTGGCTGTCGGTCACGGCGCGCGGACCCTGCAGTTCGCCTTTGGCGGTCCAGCGCAGCGTCACCCATCTGCGCTCCGCGCCATCGGCGACAAACTCCACAAACGACGGCATGTCGCTCCCCTGCATTTTCGCCACGAAGTCCGACCGGAAGCCTGCATCAGCGCTCTGAAAAACATACTCCATCGGCGGCACAATCCAGCGCGTCGCTTTGCCGTCGCTGTTCTTCGCCTCGCCGCGCGGGTAGGCGACGAAGGCGCGATACGGCGCAGGCGCGCCAAGCTCAACCTCCACCTCGAGCAATTCCGTGTTCATCCCGTTGCGCCGCAGCTTCTCCAGGATCGTCAGCGGCTTGTCGCGCTCCATCGGTACGAACCAGCGCTTGAGCACGACCGCCGTCGCGAACCAGACCGCGAATCCCGTTGCCGCCGAGCCGATCCACACGTTGATGACGTCACGCAGTCCATAGACACGCAGGTAATCGCGCGGGTCGCCCAACCCGGCGGTCACCGCCGGGTACGCGAGCGCAAACGCGAAACTGAGGCAAACGGCCAATAGCCAGAAGTCAGCCGACTTCACGTCGAGGTCAAGCGGCTGGCGCGGCGCCAGGCGCACCCAGAAGAAGCGGAACGCGACGAGCATAAGGAAGCCGGGCAGCAGCAGCAGCGACGGCACGCCGAGCACCGTCAGCACCTCCGACGCGCCGAAGACGCCCGCGGTCAGCTTGAACGTCGCCACGACCGACCAACGCTGAACGGTTGCGCCCTGCGGCCGCTCGAACTGCGCCTCGAACGTGATCATCTGCTTGCCCGGCTGCACGCGATTGAGCGCGGTCACGGTGGCGGAGAAGACGCGCGTCTGCTGGGCGATCAGTGTCGCGCCACGCGCCGCGGGGTCGACGTGCACATCGAGCGTGCCAGGATTGTCCGGCGTCGCGGTGATGCCGGATAGCGTGAGCGGCCCGTTGGTCAGGTTGCTGACGATCACCTGCACCATGCCGTCGCGGCCGTCCTGAATCTGCTCCAGGGCGCTGTCGACCCGCACGCTCACCAGCTTGTCGGGCGATTCCAGCGGGCGGTCCTGCACGTCGAGTTGCGCCAGAAGAATGCCGGGCGTCTCTTTGCCGTCGGCCGCGACCAGTGCATAGTCCAGTTGCACCCACAGCGAGCCGGCGGAGGGCGCCGTGGTAGCGCGGGCAATGCGCACACTCCAGACGCCCGTCGCGCCCGCCGCTATCGTCGCGCCGGCGGCGGGAAGATCGCCGGTCAGGCTGAACCCTTCATCACCGAAGATCGCCGGGGCGGCCTTGATGCGCACCGCCGCGCCCGTCGGGTTGGCGAGCAGCAGGCGCGCTTCGGCGCTGTCGCCCGGCGCCAGCCGCACCGTGGCGGGCGTCAGACGCAACGTCACGGCCGGCGCCTGCGCCTGCGCCGTGCTGCATGCCCATGCCAGCCAGCCCACGACGATTGCCAGCGACCATGCGAGCCGTTTCATAGCGTTGCGCTCCTTCAAGCCGGCGTGCCGGCAGCCGTCACGGTGTTCTCGGGTTCAATTCTATCGCGCCAGCGTGACCTGTGTCAACCGCGACAGTTGGCCGGTATGCGCGGTCACGGCCCGGAGCGCGGTATAATCGATGCGGTTTGCCCTGACCGCAGCGGGCGACGCAAAGTCTCCGCGCGCGGCCACGCAGTCAAATCACCCACCCGAAAGGACGTTCCACCTCATGAGTGCCATCCGTATCGCCGTCATCGGCGCCGGGCTGCTCGGCACGCGCCACGCGCGCGTGTTCCACGAACAGCCCGACGCGGAACTGGTCGCCGTCGCTGACGTCAATCCGGCGCGCGAAGAGATCGCCAGCCGCTTCGGCGCCGCGTTCTACCCGGACATCACCACGCTACTGGCCAACGAGACGATCGATGCCGTCGCCGTTGCCACACCCGACCAGTCCCACCGCCAACCTGTCCTCGCCGCGCTGGGCGCGGGCAAGCACGTGTTTGTCGAGAAGCCGCTGGCCACGAGCGTTGAGGACACGCAGGCGATCACCGCCGCGGCCGCGCAGGTCGGCACGATCTGCATGGTGAACTACTCGCAGCGGTTCGTGACAGACTACGCATGGATCAAGCAGGCGTGCGACAACGGGCTGATCGGCGCGGCGCGCATGATCATCTCGGTGAAGTTCGACCAGATCTCCGTGCCGACCGGCATGATTCGCGGCTGGGCCGGCCAGACGTCGCCGATCTTCTTCATGTCGAGCCATGACATCGACCTGACCGGCTGGTACATCGGTGCGGAGCCGGTCGAGGTCGTGGCGCATGAATCGCGCGGCACGCTCGACACACTCGGCATCCCGGTGCACGACGGCATCATGGTGCTGGTTCGTTACGCCAACGGCGCCAACGCCAACTTCCACTCGTCGTGGATTCACCCGAACAGCTACCCGAACGTAGCCGACGGCTATATGCAGGTCATCGGCGAGAGCGGCGCGATTCTGTACCGCAACGGGGGGCGCATCATCGAGCTGCACAACGCGCATGGCGGCCAGCGGATCGAGTTCAGCGGCGCACATACCGCCAACGAGATCGGCGGCAAGTTGACCGGTGCGTTCACTGCATCAGTGCGGCAGTTCCTGGACAGCGTCCGCACCGGCACCGAGCCGATGCTGTCAGTGCGGCGCACGCTCGCGACGAGCCGTATTCAGCTGGCCGCGATAGAATCGATCGCGACCGGCAAGTCGGTCGCGATCTAACCGTAGCGGTCAGCCGACAGCCCGGCCATTCGCAGGCTCAGCACCCACAACTGCCTGGCCCGCGCCTCGTCGTAGGATTCGGGACTGGACTGCATGAACTGGCGGTTGACGATGAACTTGCCGCCGACGCCGTCGAGCGACGGGCCGGTGGCCGCAAGAGCACGCCGGTGATTACCCGCATCTTTGCCCCATCGCGCGCGTCAAGACCTCACAGGTTTTGAAAACCTGTGAGGTCCGATCGATGTGAGCAATCACGTGCACGACGCAATTGCGCCTCACACCTGAATACGTTAAAATAGGCGCTATCGAGGCTGACTATAGTAACGCAGAGGACCATGCATGAGTAGCTCACAACACAGCCCGGAAGCAGCATTATCACGCCGCGAACTATTGAAGAAGCTCGGCGCCGCCGGCGCCATCCTCGGCGCGCGCGCCATCGTGCCCACCAACTGGGCCCAACCTGAGGTCGAAACCGGCAACCTGCCCGTGCACGCGCAGACTTCAGGGCCAGGCACGGTGACCGGCGAGATCTGGGTGGGACCCTTCAATCCACAGCCCCCCACCCGGCAAGCGCCGGCCAATGGCAACAGTTTCACGGCAAGCATCCAGGGCACGGCGCTTTCCACCGCTGCCGTTTACGTCGAATTCAGCGGCGGCTACGACAAGTATTCATTTGGCATTCCCAGCGTCCCGTTCGGATCGCGAACCGTGAAGGCGCACGACGATACCAATTGCAGACCCGACCAGACGCAGAACTTGACCGTGGGACCCGGCACCAATACGCTGCCCAGTCCGTTCATCTTTTCACCTTTCGTAGCGGCGCCCACCGTCTGCTAGGCGACTAACGACGATAACGCGGCGACGACTTCGCGCTGTCTGCAGGGCGTCGCTTGTTCTTCTCTGGTGATTGCCCACATCTGCGTGGATAGCGCGCATCATGACCGCGCGGGTTTTGAAAACCCGCGCGGCTTGGTCGATATGGGTAATCACCAGTTGTACTTGTTTACCGGGTAGTCGTCGTGAGTATGCAACCCGTTCTACTCAGTTTGGGCGTAAATCGCATGAGCGCCCTGCACGCTTGCGCGGGATGGCGCCCCGGGCGAACTCGCTTGTACCCATCAACCCCACCCCCAAC
>JACRMK010000081.1 GCA_016235055.1 Chloroflexota bacterium
GAGGGGTTGGGGGTGGGGTTGATGGGTACAAGCGAGTTCGCCCGGGGCGCCATCCCGCGCAAGCGTGCAGGGCGCTCATGCGATTTACGCCCAAACTGAGTAGAACGGGTTGCATACTCACGACGACTACCCGGTAAACAATTGCTGCAAAACACTATCGTTCAGCCAGCTGCACCAGACTCGCTCTGAGTTGGCACGGAGCGTGATCGAAACGCCCCGCTCATGGCATGAGCGGCATTTCTCGTAGGGGCACCCCCGGGCCTATACAGCCCCCTTTGGGGGGTTGCGGGTGCCCGATGCCGGGCCAGGTAAGCCCGGCCCCCATGCGGATGTCATGCAACTACCCATGCCCGCCAGGCATGGGGTTCTCAGTAAGAACTACTGATCTACGCATTATCGGAAGTGTGCAAACTGACATGTTTTCTATGGTAAAATACATACTTGATAAGTGAAACAGCCTTATCTCCATAGCTGTATTGGATCCTGCCCCACACCCGCGGGTGGTTGCGTTCACAAGGAGCAATCGATAGGCGCCAATGTCAGTCGGCCAGGCGTGGAGTGTCCAGCGTAGGAATCTCCCATGCCTAGCACACGACATCCATCAACACCGCAGATTATCGGCTTTGGCTTGCTGGCTACGGTGCTGATCACCTGTGCCAGCTACGCCGGTGCCAACACCAGCCTGTCGTATCTCTACCTGATCCCCATCGTACTTGTGACGTGGCGCCTGGGCTGGCCCACCGGCGTCGTGCTATCCCTCATTTGTACCGGTGCCGGACTGGCCAGCGATCTCCTCATTGGAGTTCCGCGCGCAAGCCTCCTGGCTCCCTACGCCAGTGCTGCCTTACGTTTCGCGCAATTCCTCCTCGCTACTTTTGTACTAGCGAGACTCAAGTCGTCATTGGAACGTGAGAAGGGACTGGCGCGGACTGACGACTTGACTGGCCTGGCCAATTCACGCATGTTCGTTGAATTAGCTCGCTCCGAAATCAACCGGGCCAGGCGCTACAAGCGCCCGATGTCGGTTGCCTACATTGACCTTGACAACTTCAAGGCGGTGAACGACAATTTCGGCCATCAAACCGGAGACTTGGTCCTGCGGGCGGTGGCCGACGGCATTCGGAGCCACATCCGCACGGTCGACTCGAGTGCGCGGCTCGGTGGCGACGAATTCGCCATCCTATTGCCAGAGACCGGCGTCGATGCTGCGGCGTTTGTGCTTGCCAAGCTGCGCGGTGAGCTACTGCGCCTCATGGAGCAACGGAGCTGGCAGATCACGTTCAGTATAGGTTTGATGACATTCATCAGCCCGCCCGAGTCAGTCAATGAGATGGTGCGACTGGCCGACGCGCTGATGTATGAAGTGAAAAAGTCGGGCAAGAACTCAATCAGGCAAAGTCAGTCGCCGGGTGTAGGCATTCCGGCAACGTTGCCCATCGGCGCAGAGTTACCATTTGCTGACTTGGACTTGGCCATGCTTGCCCGGACTGATCGCCCGGCCGCCAATCCAAGCCACCGACTTTTCCCATGGCGCGCAACTATTTCGGCCACATGCAGACAGTTCACGCTTCCTTATGCCCTTCTGAGTTTGGGAACGGCTGCGGCACTCCTTGTAATAGTCGCCAGTGCCCACACGATCAGCGAGAGCCTGCCGGGCAGTTCGTTCTATGCGCTCAAGCGCGGCGGCGAAGCGCTGCAGCTTGAACTCGCAAGTGACCCGGCCGTCAAGGCGCGCATCCACATTGCGCTGGCCGACCAGCGACTCATGGAGACCGGCGCACTATTGCGGCAAGGACGAAGCGACCTCGCCAGCCAAACGGCTGAGGAATACGACAACGAAGTGGACGCCGTACTCGAGGTATTTCGAACGGAGCCTCGTGAGGTATCATTACAGCTCCTGCAACAGATCGTGGAAAGGCTTGCAGACCAGCAGGACGCTCTCCGCCAGCTTGAACGCGAACTGCCTGTCGCCGATCAAGCTATGGTACAACGAAACCTGGTCCGCAATCGAAGCGCCCTCGGTCAGATTGAGAGTGTGGCGGCAGCGGTCGTATTACTCAGGGTGACTCCTACGATAATACCACCCTCAAATTTCGCGGGAACACCGACAAAGGCTCCCGCCGCCACCTCAGTCGCGTTGGGGGTTGCCACCGCTACCGGTACACCGGGCGCAGGCACAAGCGCTTTGCCGGCTTTCGTCACATCGACCGCGACGACTCCGGATTCCGCGCCAACAGACGCTACAACTGCAACGGCCACTTCGACACCGAACGGCATCCCAACGGACACGCCCACGCAGGAAACCGCACTGCCAACAGCGCAGGCGTCGGCGATACCTACCGCTGAACCGTTGCCGACGGCGACTGATACGCCGACCGCAACGCAAGCGCCGGCGCCCACTGGCACCGCTACGCTGCCCGCCACGCCCTCGGCCACACCAGCAGGCGTTCCATCCACAGCGCCAACGCGCGAAGCGACAGCTACCGATACGCCATCTCCAACCGTGATGCCGCCTCCGACGGCCACACCAATTTCGACACCCAATCCGGTCCCAGCCTCAACCCGCACGCCAATACCAACATCGACACTTCCACGACTCGCCACGCCAACCACGACGGCAACGCCGTCGCCGACAAGAACGAGTACGCTGTGGGTGACCGCCTCACGGACGATGACGCCAACGGCCACTTCCACGAAGGCGGCGACGCCAGTGCGAACGGCGACGCCCACACGCACCCTGTCGCCGACAGGCACACCCACGCGTACGCCCGCGCCACCGACCCCGACGCGCACACCACACTGGAAGACGCATGCGACCAAGACGCCCGCGCCGACGCGCACTCCGCGGTTCATCGCCACAGCGCATTGGGCAGACACTTTGGGCATCTCGTATTAGGCGGCCTGCGCCAGCGTCGTATTCGGCGAATCGCCTCGGCGCAGCGACCGCGCACGTCAATATCCGCATGCCGGGTCGCGTGCCATGTTCACACTACGTTCCGCGCGTCTCGCGTGCACGGGCTTCGAACATCCAGTCATGCGACTCAGGCCATTCAACATAACCAAACTTGGAGACAGTTGAGCCGCTCGCCGATGGCGTCTCTCCCCGGCCCATCGCCAGCGTTCGCATCCCGACGTGTGGCGCTTTGCGCTTTGGCTCGCCTAGCGAATCGGCTATAATGAAACGCATAGGGAGTCACATGGACTTGAATGACGATATGCAGGCCGCCGCGCCCGAGCGGGTCGCGGCGGAAGCTGTGGGACTAGACAATCCGTCGTTTGCTTCAGCATCGGGACTGCCGGATATGCCTGCTCTGACCGATCCGGTGGCGCCACCCGACATGGCGCCCGCTATGCCGAGCGAGCCGTCGGTGCCCGCCATCCCCGTGCCGGCATCGCCGTGGAGCGGGGCGCGCATCTTCATCCGCGAAACGGTCGAAACGATTGCCCTCACGCTGATCATCTTCCTGGTGATTCGCGCCGGCGTGCAGAACTTCCGGATCGAGGGGCAGAGCATGGAGCCCAACTTCCACGACGGCCAATACTTACTAGTAAGCAAGATCGACTACATGATCGGCAAGCCGCAGCGCGGCGACGTGGTCGTGTTCATTGCGCCGACCAACCAGGAAAAGGACTTCATCAAGCGCGTGATTGGGCTGCCCGGCGAAACGGTCGAGATTCGCGACGGACGCATCACGATCAATGGCCGTGAATTGCCGCAAAACTACACGGTCAATACCGGAACCTACAGCTACGGGCCGGTCAAGGTCGGCGACGAGGAACTGTTCGTGCTCGGCGACAACCGCAACTACTCCAGCGATTCGCACTCCTGGGGCATGTTGCCGCAGAAGGACCTGATCGGCAAAGCGTGGGTTTCGTACTGGCCACCACCGCAGTGGGGCATCATCCAAACGCCATCGTTCGGCGACGTCGCTGCATCGCCAGGCGCACCGGCCAGGCAGACGACGCCATTACCAGGGCCAACCATCGCAGCCTACCCAACCAACTGAACGCATGCTCCCCGAATCCGAAATCCGCAAGCTGGTCGCCGACGTGGTTCACCGCGTGGTGGGCCCGGGGACACCGGTAGCCGGTCAGCCGCCTCCCGCCTCGGCCCCGTTGCCCTCCCGTCGTGTCAGCGCGCAACTGATCTACCAGGACGATGTGCGCGGCATCGCCGACGGCGGCGAATTGCGCATCGGCCCCGGCAACCGGCTCACGCCGTTGGCGCAAGAGTTCGTGCTGCAGCGCCGCATCAAGGTCGTTGTGGAGAAGCCCGCCGCACCGTCGGCGCCGACACAGGGCGGTCTCGTGGCGATCGGCTCTGATCACGGCGGCTTCGCCATGAAGGAAGCGCTTAAGAAGTTCCTGATCGAGAGCGGATACAAGCTGACGGATGTCGGCACCAACGGCACGGAGGCCGTGGACTACCCGGACTTCGCCTACGCGGTTGCGAAGATGGTGGCCGACGGCCAGGCCTGGCGCGGCATTATGGTGGACGGCGCCGGCATCGGCAGTTGCATGGTCGCCAACAAAGTGCCCGGCGTGCGCGCGTCCATGTGCTATGATGTCTCCACGGCGTCTAACGCCCGCGAACACAACGACGCCAACGTGTTGACGCTCGGCGGCGCGCTGATCGGGGCCAACCTCGCGCAGCAGATTGTGAAGACGTGGCTTGCGACGCCGTTCGGCGGCGGGCGCCACGCCAAACGCGTCAACAAGATCGTGGATGTCGAGCAGCGCTTCGCGCGCAAATAGGCCGGATGTTTCACCAGCCATGACCAACCAGCTAGACCGCCAGCAGATTGAGCAGTTGATCGAGCGCATCACGCGCGAGGTGATGCTCGCGCTGGCCGCCCAAAACCCCGGCGCCCCCTCGCCCTGCGACGGATGCAAGAGCGGCCAGTGCGCGCTGGAGTGCGCGGGCAGCCAGCAGATCATCGCCGCCGGCGCCAGCCGACTGTCGCTGAATCCGGGCGTGAAACGCGATCCGTCGCAGGTGGCACACCTGATCGACCACACGCTGCTCAAACCCGAGGCAACCGAAGACCAGATCGCGCAGTTGTGCTACGAGGCGCGCAAATTCAACTTCGTCGCCGTTTGCGTCAACCCGAACTGGGTGGCGCTCTGTAAGCAGTTGCTGCGCGGCACGCCAGTCAAAATCGCAACGGTCGTCGGCTTCCCGCTCGGCGCGCACGCCGCCGAGACCAAGGTGTTCGAGACCGCGCAGGCCGCCAAGGACGGCGCCGACGAAATCGACATGGTCATCAACATCGGCGCGCTCAAGTCCGGCGACCTTGATGTGGTCGAGCGCGACGTGCATGCGGTGGTCGAGGTCGCGCACGCGCTCGGCGCCATCGTCAAGGTCATCATCGAGGCGGCGCTGCTGACCGACGACGAAAAAGTGCAGGCCTGTGTGCTGTCCAAAGCCGCCGGCGCCGACTTTGTAAAGACGTCGACCGGCTTCGGGCCGGGCGGCGCGACCGCGCACGACGTTGCCTTGATGCGCAAGACGGTCGGCGGCGAGCTGGGCATCAAGGCGGCCGGGGGCATCCGCGACCTCAAGCAGGTCGACGAGATGGTGGCGGCCGGCGCCACTCGCATTGGCGCGAGCGCCGGCGTCAAGATCATGCAGGAAGCTGCGGGCCCGGAACGCAAGTAACCGGCAACTGCTGCCAACCCGGTTGAGGAGAATGCATCGTGGCCGTTGAACTTCGCTCGTACGTCTTTCTGGATTCATTGCAGCCGCAGTACGCGGCGTTTCTCGGCACCGTGGCCCAGGGCTTTTTGCCGCTGGCCGGCGAGTCGTCGCTGTTCGTCGAGATCTCGCCCGGCATCGAGATCAACCGCATCACCGACATCGCGTTGAAAGCCACCAACGTCAAGCCGGGCATGCAGATTGTTGAGCGCCTCTACGGCGTGCTCGAGGTGCATTCGCCCGACCAGGCCGAGACGCGCCAGGCCGGCCAGGCGATCCTCGATGCGCTCGGCCTGAAAGAGAACGACCGCTGGAAGCCGCGCGTGATGACCAGCCAGGTCATTCGCAAGGTGGACGACCACCAGGCGCAGTTGATCAACCGCACGCGCCACGGCCAGATGCTGATACCCGGCCAGACGCTCTACGTGCTCGAAGTCGAGCCGGCGGCCTATGCCGCACTGGCCGCCAATGAGGCGGAGAAGGCGGCGCACATCAACGTGCTCGAAGTCGTCGCCTTCGGCAGCTTCGGCCGCGTCTACCTGGGCGGCGAAGAGCGCGATATCGACGTCGGCTGGCAGGCGGCCGTGAAAGCGATCGAAAACATCGCGGGCAAAGAACGCGCGCCCGCGCGCAGTCTTTAGGGACCATCCATCCCAATCCATCTTGGAGGAGAATTGCATGGCACAGCTTCGCGTACCGATTGACGACAAGCGCTTCCAGACCGGCCTGTCGTGGAAGGACTACCTGGCACAGATGGGCGAGCATCGCGCCCGCACGGAAGAGAACTTCGGCAAAGCGCAGTTGACGGACGATGAGCGCGCGTTCTTCAAGGGCATCACTCAGGTCAAATACATTGTGATGCTGGCCGAGAACTGGTGCGGCGATGTGCACCGCAACTCGCCGATGCTGGCGCGCGTAGCCGAGGCGCTGCCCGGCGCGGAAATGCGCGTCTTCTTCCGCGACCAAAACCTCGATCTCACCGACTGTTATCTTAACAACAGCTACCGCTCGATTCCGATCTTCGTCATGTTCGACAAGGAGTGGAACGAAATCGGCCGCTGGGTCGAGCGCCCCTCACGCGCAACGTCGGTCAGCGTCACCATGCGCGCGCGCCTCGTCGATTCGGTGCCCGCCGACCAGCGCGAGCCGGCCATCGCCGAGTTCCGCAAGCGTATGAACGAGGCCTACGAAGGACCCGATGGCTTATGGCACGACACGGTTAAAGAAGTGCGGCAGATCATCGAGACGAAGTTCGGACTGCTGCCGAAGGAATAGTCTACGCACAACTTCCCGGGGCGGCGCATTCGTCTGCGGCCTCGGGCTGACACTCCATTACTGCGCCCGCAGGAGGTTACTATGGCTGAAGCACTGGGTATGATCGAAACGAAGGGCTTTGCTGCGATGGTCGAGGCGGCCGATGCGATGGTGAAGGCGGCCAAAGTCGATCTGGTGGGATACGAGAAGATCGGCGGCGGCTATGTGACCGCGATCGTGCGCGGCGATGTTGCGGCCGTCAAGGCGGCGCTCGAGGCCGGCGCCAAGAGCGCCGAAAAGATCGGCGAGGTCGTCTCGGTCCACGTGATCGCGCGGCCGCACGTCAATGTCGACCTGGTGCTGCCGCTGGGTCGTGCCGAGCAAGCTAAGACCGAAGGCAAGTAGTCGCACGCTCCGGCGCAAGCCGACCGGAGCAGTGGGAGCGCATATGCTACTCGGCAGGGTCATCGGCACCGTGGTCGCCAGCCGCAAGGAGCCCAGCATGGATGGGCTGAAGTTCCTGCTCGTGCGGCAAATCGATGTGGCCGGCAAAGAGTCCAGCAGCTACGCGGTGGCGGTTGACGCGGTCGGCGCCGGCGTTGGCGAGGTCGTTATGCTCGCCACCGGTTCGTCGGCGCGCCAGACCGAGGCCACCGACAAGCGGCCGTGCGATGCGGTCGTCATGGCGATTGTCGACAGTTGGGACGTTGAGGGCGGCGCGGGCTTTCGCAAGACGCCGGCCGGCGGGACATGGGCTTCATGATCCTCCCGCGGACCGCAATCGCGCGCTGGACTGACCGACAATGACGAACCCCGTTTCGCCGCAGCAGGTCGATGCCGTTGTGCAACGGGTGCTGGCCGAACTGCGCCAGAAACCGGTCGATCCGGCGCGCCTGGCGGCAGCCGGACCGGCCGCAACCGGCGATGGTCTGTTTGCGGACGTCGACGCCGCCGCCACGGCGGCGCGCGCAGCCTACGAGCAGCTCGATCGCATGACGCTCGCCAAGCGCAAGGAGATCATCTCCGCGATCCGGGCGACCATGCGCGATCATGCCGAGGATCTGGCGCGGCGCGCGCACGCCGAGACCGGCCTCGGCCGCTGGCAGGACAAGCTCCAGAAGAACCTGCTGACCGTCGACAAAACGCCCGGGCCGGAATACCTGGAGCCGACCACGTGGAGCGGCGACCACGGATTGACGATCATGGAGCGCGCTCCATATGGCGTCATCGGGGCGATCACGCCGACCACTAACCCAACCTCGACGATCATCAACAACGCAATCAGCATGATCTCGGCCGGCAATGCCGTGGTGTTCAACGTGCACCCGAACGCCAAGCGTGTGTCGGCCTACCAGATCGCGCTGCTCAACCGCACGATCGTGGCAGCCGGCGGGCCGCCAAACCTGATCGCCGCCGTAAACGAGCCGACGATCGAAAGCGCTCAGCAGTTGATGCGCCACCGGCTGGTCCGCATTCTGCTGGTGACCGGCGGTCCCGGCGTCGTGAACGAGGCGATGCAATCGGGCAAACGCGCCGTGTGCGCCGGGCCCGGCAATCCGCCGGTCGTCGTCGACGAAACGGCCGATCTTGATCGCGCCGGGCGCGACATCGTATTCGGCGCGTCGTTCGATAACAACATCATCTGCACGGACGAGAAAGAGATCTTCTGCGTGGACGCGGTCGCCGACCGGCTGAAAGCGGCGATGGTCCGCAACGGCGCGCACGAACTGCACGCGCACGAAATTCGGCGCCTTGAGAAGGTGATCTTCACCGACATGGGCGCGCCGGGCAAGCCCGGCCACATCAACCCGGCGTTCATCGGCAAGAACGCCGGCGCCATCCTCAAGGAACTCGGCATCCCGGCTGGCGACGAGGTGCGATTGGTGTTGATCGACGTGCCGTCCGACCACCCCCTGGTTTGGACTGAGCAGATGATGCCGGTCATGCCGCTTGCGCGCGTGCGGTCGGTCGACGAGGGCATAGACCTGGCGCGGCGCGCAGAGCACGGCTTTGGGCACACCGCCTCGATGTGGAGCCGCAATATCGACCCGCTGTCGCGCATGGCGCGCGAGATGAATGTGAGCATCTTCGTCAAGAACGGGCCGACGCTATCCGGCCTGGGGTACAAGGGCGAGGGGTACACCTCTTTCAGCATCGCCAGCCCGACCGGTGAAGGGCTTACAAATTGCCGTACCTTCTCGCGCGAGCGCCGCTGCGCCATGGTCGATCACTTTCGGATTGTATGACATGAGCGACACGGCCCTGGGTCTCCTCGAGTTCGACAGTATCGCCGTGGGAATCGTGGCCGGTGACGCGATGATCAAGCGCGCGCCGCTGGACGGCATTCGCGCCGGCACCGTGCAGCCCGGCAAATATCTCGTGCTCGTCAGCGGTGAGGTGGCCGCTGTCCAGGAAGCGCTTGATGCCGGCCGGCAGGCCGGTGCCGCCGCCTTGCGCGACGAGTTGTTCCTTGCCCGCGTGGACCGGGCTGTGTTTGCGGCGATCGGCGGGCAACGCGTCGATGCGGACGGCAGCGCGCTCGGCATCATCGAGACGCGCACCGTGCCCGCGTGCATCAGCGCCGCCGATGCGGGGGTCAAGGGCGCGCAGGTGGTATTGCGCGAGTTGCGCCTGGCCGACGGACTCGGCGGCAAGGCGTTCCTGCTCTTCAGCGGCGAGGTGTCCGACGTGGAAGCGGCGGTCGAGTCGGGTGCGCGCGCCATGCCGGGTGCCGCACTGGTACGCCGCGACGTGATAGCATCGCTGCACCCGGAAATGAACGAGAATCTGCAGGCCGACACGCGCTTCGGTATGCGTACGCGCGGCACGGAAAGCTGGTAGGCGCATGATTCTCGCGCGGGTCATTGGTACACTGGTGGCCACCATCAAGTACAAGGGACTGGAGGGCGTGAAGTTCTTACTTGTACAGCCCTTGGACAAACACCTGCAGCCCAAAGGCGACGTAGTGGTCGCTGCGGATGCGGTCGCGATGGCCGGCGTCGGCGAGCTTGTGTATGTGGTCGCCGGGCGCGAGGCGGCGGTCGCCCTCCCCGTCAAATTCGTGCCGGTGGATCACGCCATTGTCGGCATCGTCGACGACGTGCAACTGGCAAGTGAGAACGCATGAGACTCGCACGTGTGGCCGGCACCGTCGTGTCGACGATCAACACGCCGGCGCTGGATGATCGGACGCTGTTGATTTGCGACTGGCTCGATCCCGATGGCAATGCGCTGGGTGGCTATGTGATTGCCGTCGACACGGTCGGCGCCGGAGCCGGCGAAACGGTGCTCGTGCTCGATGAAGGCAACTCCGCGCGGCAGGTGCTCGGTCAGGCCGACGCGCCGATCCGTGCAATCATCGTTGGAATCGTGGATGCTGTGCAACGCGCGTGAGTGCTTTTGCGCGCTAGCCAGCGTTGTGGTATTATCAATTTTGTTTGCCCCCATCGTCTAGTGGACTAGGACGCGGCCCTTTCAAGGCCAAAACAGGGATTCGAATTCCCTTGGGGGCACAATAGGTAAGGTTCGGTTCGGCGAACGGATTGACACGACTTAGGAGCGGCCTGTCTTAACCGACAGCGCCGCTCCGTTTCATTTTCGACGCCACGCTACTATATTCGCACTATGCGAAAACTCGCCAGGGCCGACTGCTCGCGCCCTGCCTCATACACCTCCCACCGTGCACGCGCCGGCAAATTCCGTTTGCCGAATTCAGCGAGCTACGTTACTATCTCCGCTAATGTTAATTCGCCAACTAGCCAGGCTCTCTCCGCGCTTCGTGTTGCTGCTGATCGCCGGCCTTTGTGCCGCCTTCGCCATCGCAGCCCTTGCGCTGCCGCCGGGTCTCAATGCGGCCCCAACCGCCGGCGAATATACCGTCGACAGCACCGCCGATCTGCCCGACGATGATCCGTCCGATGGCCTCTGCCACAGCTCCAACAGCCACTGCACCTTGCGCGCCGCAATCATGGAAGTCAATTTCGCCAGCATCCCGCACACCATCACGGTGCCGGCGGGCACATACGTGCTGACCCGTGTCGGCTTCGACGACACGGCGCTGGTTGGCGATCTCGACATACTCCAAAGCGTGACGATCCATGGCGCCGGGCCGGGCGCGACGATCATCGACGGCAACTCGGCCTTGACCGGCGATCGCGTCTTTCAGATCAAGGTGACCGCACCGAATGTTACGCTGAACGGCATGACCATCCGCAATGGCAGAGGCCCCACCGGCACCCTGCCAACCCTGCTTGGCGGTGGAATTTTCCGCGAGGGCGATTTTGCTCACGGTTCCAATCCGTTGCTGCGCCTGAGCAATGTGTTGCTTGAAAACAACAGCGCGGAAGATGGCGGCGGCCTCTACAATACCGGCGGCTTGCTCGAACTCGCCAACACGACCGTCCACGCCAATGCCGTCACAAATCGCGGCGGGGGTGTCTTTGTCGGCGACGCCAATACGATCATTCGCGATAGCACCGTCTACAGCAACAGCGGCTATCAGGGCGGCGGATTGGCTTTCTCCAACGCCGGCACCAGCCAAATCCTCCGCACTGAACTCTATTCAAACACAGTGCAAGGCTATGGCGGCGCACTTTCGCACAGCAACACGGCGGCCGACCAGAACAGCACCATTGTGGTGCAATACAGCAGCATACACAACAATCATGCTGGTTTCAATGGCGGTGCCATTGACGACTATGCATCGTTGAGCATATCGCGCACCGTCGTCAACGCCAACACAGCGGGACAGTACGGCGGCGCGATTATGGTTTACCAGACCTACTATCCCAGCAAGATGATCATTGTCGAAAGCACGCTCAGCGGCAACCAATCCACCTGGGGCGGCGCCGTTTACTACAACGACTTCGCCGGCGCAACGAGCGTTATGCGACTGATTAACAGCACCGTCAGCTTTAACGCCGCCGTGCACGACGGCGGCGGCTTGTATGGCATCGGCAGCGCGCATTACGCGCTGTACAACGCGACGATCGCCGACAACCATTCGACACGCATCGGCCTGGGCACGGCGCGCGGCGGCGGCGTGTTCTTGACCACCACTGCGACGCTTACCACGGCGAACAGTCTGATTGCCAACAACGGCCGCACCACCGGCGCGCTCTCCGACCCCGACGATTGTTACGGCACGCTCTACTCGTACGGCTATAACCTCATCAGGACGACCACCAACTGCACGCTCGGCGGGTTGACGACGGGCGAGGTGCTCGGCCTCGACCCGTTGCTCGGGCCACTGCCGAACAACGGCGGCGCGGCGACGTTAAGCGGGCAACCGGCGCCGGCGCGCGCGCTGCTGATTGGCAGTCCCGCTATCGATATGGGCAACCCGGCCGGCTGTGCCGGGTTCAATGGCTCGCTGCTCGCTCACGACCAACGCGGCTTCATGCGCAGTATCAACGGGCGCTGCGATATCGGTGCATTCGAGTATTCGCCGTACGTGCTCGCTCTGCCATTGATACGGCGATAGGCACGCTTCAATCCCGATTCAGCGTGGAGCAACAAAGGCCAGCGGGTATCCGCCAGCATGCCTTGTCGCTGTGCAACCCCATCGTGATTGTGCTGGCCACGTTTATCGTCCGTCCGGCAGCGCACCAGCGGGATCCAGCGGATGTGCACGCGTACTTGTTTACCGGGTAGTCGTCGTGAGTATGCAACCCGTTCTACTCAGTTTGGGCGTAAATCGCATGAGCGCCCTGCACGCTTGCGCGGGATGGCGCCCCGGGCGAACTCGCTTGTACCCATCAACCCCACCCCCAACGAGTCGTGCCAGCAGCATCGCGCATGCGGCCATCGAGCGGCCGACCAGGCCGGACACGCGGCAACACCAACGAATATGCGTCGGCAGACGCGGTAAACAAATACGTGCACGCTTTACGAGCCGGCAAGCAGAACGGAAACGCGATGTGTTTGGCCATCGTCAACGAGCGTTACCGATGCGCTCGGTTGGTCAACGTCGTCTAGAGTCACGCGCGCGACACGCCCCTGGCCTTCGGCCGGGTTCTGTATGTCAAAAACGTATGTAGCCGCTCCATGTCGATACGTAATCTGATACGACTTCCAGTCTGCCGGTACGCACGGCTCAATCGTAATCGTCGCGCCGCGCCGCTTCAGCCCCAGAATACTCTCCAGCCCAATACGATACATCCAACCGGCCGCACCGGTATACCACGTCCAGCCGCCGCGCCCGCTGTGCTGCGGATGCGCGTACACATCGGCGGCGACGACATACGGTTCGACTTGGTAGCGCGCGACCATTTCCAGGGTGAGCGCATGGTTAATCGGATTCAACAGAGCGAATAGTTTGGCGGCGCGGTCGCGATGCCCCTGCATGGCGTGGGCCAGCACCATCCACAACGCTGCGTGGGTGTACTGCCCGCCATTTTCCCGGATGCCCGGCACATACCCCTGAATGTAGCCCGGGTTCGGCGTGCCATGCTCAAAAGGTGGCGCCAGCAGGCGGATCAGCGCGTTCGGCTCGTCCACCAGTTGGCGATCGGCCGATTGCAGCGCCTGCGCGGCGCGCGCCGCCGGCGCCGCGCCGGAGATGGTTGCCCACGACTGCGCCAGCGAGTCGATCCGGCATTCGGCGTTCTGAACCGAGCCCAGCGGCGTGCCGTCATCGAAATAAGCGCGGCGATACCATTCGCCATCCCAGGCATATTGCGCGAGAGCCTGTTGCAATTGCGCCGCCCGTGCCAGATAGCGCTCTGAGCTAAGCGGGTCGGCACGGCGTTTGGCCAGAGAACCAAAGGCGATGAGGTTGGCATACAGAAACCAGCCAAGCCAAACGCTTTCGCCGCTGCCGCTGCGCCCGACTTCGTTCATGCCATCGTTCCAGTCGCCCGTGCCCATCAACGGCAGACCATGCACGCCGGTCAGTGAGAGCGCGCGGTCAAGCGCGCGTGTGCAATGTGCATAGAGCGTGCCGGCCGCGATTCCTGACAGGGGCTGCAGATAGGTCTCGGCCTGATCGGGCCGCAGAATCGGCGCCTCCAGGAACGGCGCCGCTTCCTCAAGAATCGACTCGTCGCCCGTGGTGACCACGTAGTGCTCCGCGACGTACGGCAACCAGAGATAATCGTCGGAACAGCCGGTTCGCACGCCCGCGCCGCCTGGCGGATGCCACCAGTGCATTGCGTCGCCCTCGCTGAACTGTTGTGCCGCCGCACGTAGAATGTGCGCGCGTGCAACCTGCGGCGCCGCGTGGACGAGCGCCATCACGTCTTGCAATTGGTCGCGGTAGCCAAATGCGCCGGCAGACTGGTAGAACGCCGAACGCCCCCACACGCGACAGGCCAGTGTTTGGTAGACCAGCCACTGGTTCAGCAGCAGATCCATCGCGGCGTCGGGCGTCCTGACTTGCACAGCGCCAAGCAGCGTATCCCACTGCGCGTTGACGGCGTTGAACGCCTTCTGCGCCTGCCCGCTTACGCTGTATTTTGTAATCAGCGCGCGAGCCTCGGCCGCATTTTGTCCCTCGCCGATGAGGAACACGACCTCGGCGCCTTCGTGGGGTCGCAGGCGGATTTGTACCTGCAACGCAGCGCACGGATCCAGTACCGTCCCGGTTTCACCGGGGAGCTTGGTATGGCTCAATCCGGCCGGGTTCTGTAGTGAGCCATTGCGGCCGATGAACTCGGTGCGATCGGTTGTGAAGCCCGTGTAGTCTATCTGGCCTGCGCCCGCTTCAAACGCGACGGCGGAGAACGCAACTCGTTCGCGGAACTCAGAATTGTACGTGTTGCGCGCAATCAGGGCGTTCAGGCCGTCGGCGAGCGCGCTCACGACAAAGTGCCGGCTCTGCTCGCGCGTGACGCCGAGCACCCACTCGATATAGCTCGTGACGCTCAGCGCACACGGGCGGGGGCCTTCGTTGCGCAGCTTGAGGCGCAGCACTTTGACCGGATCGTCAACGGGCACAAAGACGAGCAACTCCTGGACGATCCGGTGGCTGCGGTGCGTGTAGCGCGTGTAGCCGGCGCCATGCTGAATGACGTACGGCCCCTCATCGCGAATCGGCAATGGCGTCGGCGACGAAAGGTCACCGGTGTCGTCATCGCGGATGTAAATCACTTCGCCCGGCGGGTCGCAGACGGGATCGTTTGACCAGGGCGATAGTCGATTGAGCTGGCTGTTGCCCGCCCAGGTGAAACCAAGCCCGGATTCCGTTACGACACTGCCAAAATGCTCGTTGGATAGGACGTTGCTCCATGGCAGCGGTGTCGTCCGTCCCTTATTGAGGACGATAACGTATTCGCGGCGGTCTCCATCAAAACCGCCCAGGCCGTTGCCGAAAAGCAGTGCCGGCTTGTGGAGAGCGGCGTCGGGTGAAGCCGCAGGTTCAAGTGTTCGCCGGCGATCAGCCACATGGCGCCGTTCCCCGGTGCGCTGAATGTCGCTTTCGGTCTTCCGTCGATTGATCAGAGCGGTTCGGCGCTCCGGCTTGAACAGGTTCCACAACTTGGGCAAAGGCGACTTGGCGCGGGCACGGAGCGACACTTCCGCACCGTTAACAGCCGCATGAATCGGGACCGAGCGCTCGAGGTGCTCAGCCAGGCTGCCCAGTTGGGCATCGATTACGACGCGGGCGACCGTCTCCAAGAGCACCTTGCCATCCTCGGGAATGTAATCGGCGCGTCGCAGGAACACGCCGCCGGCCTTATCCACCCATGGATGTGACAGCGAGGTATCGATCATGGATTGTATGGCATCGTGCAGCGGGTCGCCGTACGTCGCGCCATGCCCGTTCAAGATAACCAGATCGACCGTGAAATTATGCATTCGCCAGTACTCGTGTGCCAGCAGTGCTTGTCGCACCAGAGAGATGTCGGCCAATTCGGCCACCTTGACGAGGACAATCGGATGGTCGCCCGAAATGCCATAGGCGTACAAATCCGTCTGGCCCTGGCGATTGCGCTCCCGGACCGCCGGCGCGGAAAGCAATGCCTGATCCGGGTACAGCACCCGCGAGGCCAGGCGCTGATATAATTGCGCCTCACCGGACCCGATGTCGAGATGCCGAAGTTGGACCTGGGTGTTTGCCTCGCTGAGGTCGAAGATACGCTCGATGGCGCGTTGATCGCGATAGGTATCGATCAGGCGCAGGGCATCGTCGCGCGATTCGGCCACGCCGGTCACAAAGACCATCGTTGCCTGCGCGCCGGCTGAGAGATGTACAACGCCGCGCAGGCTCATGATCGGGTCCAGCACGGCGCCAACCGTATTGGATAGTGCTTTACTCTGCGCGGCCGCGCCGCGCGCAGACCGACCGCGTCCGACGAAGCGTGCGCGATCTGTTTCGCACTGTAGCCCACCGGGCGCGGCCCCGTCCAGCGCCACCAGGTGGATAGCCCAGGCTGGCGACTGGCCGGCATCGCGCGCGCGCCGCTTGAACAAGAGCGCCGCGCGCTCAGGCAGGAATTCGCTCTCGATAAACAACTTCCCGAAGGCCGGATGGGCCAGGTCAGCACCATGCGCCGCCAGCGCGACCTCGGCATAGCTGGTCAACTGAAGGTCGCGTGCGCGGCCGGTCTCATTGGTCAATGTGACGCGGCGTACCTCCACGTTGTGCTCAGGCGAGACCGCGATTTCGGTCAGGGTCGCGATGCCAGCATCGGTTCGTTTGAAGCTCACGCGGCCAAGCGCATACACCGCTTCATAGCGTTCGGGCTCGCGGATGGCCGGCAGATAGGTCGCCGACCAGCGCGCGTGGCTGGCCTGGTCGGCGACATAAATGATAGTTCCCCATGGGTCACACGTCGGATCGGCGCGCCAGCGTGTGACATCCATTTTGTTGCATGCACTGTACCCGGCCCCCGTGTTAGTCACCATAACGGTATATGTGCCATTGGACAGTAGGTATGCGCGCGGCGTCCACGTGTGCGGGGTTGTGTACCGCTGATTGGCGATTGGCGGCGCGGCTTGCGCGGACGGCACGCCTGCGGGATGCGGGCTGATGATAGGAACGTGGCGCGGCAGCTTTTCCTGAAGTAACACTTCGCTAGCCGCAACCATTGGCTCGCGATGGAAGCGACGCTGCAGAATGCCGTCGTTCAGTAAGTTATCCAGGGCGCACAGACTCATACCCTGATGATGAGCCATGTACGAGCGCACCAGGCTAAAGCGCTGCCCTTTAGGGCGGCGCGAACTCGTGTAATCGACGGCCTCATAGTAGCCGAAAGTACCCACGGCGCCTTCGCGTGCCAGCCGCTGCAGATTTCGCCAGGCGGCCTGCGGCTCAAACGGCAGCGCGAGGAACGTCGCGTACGGCGCGATCACGAGGCTGCTGTCGGGCTCGCGCCGCAAGCTCAGGTCGGGCACGCCGAACATGTGGTACTGATAGTTCTGCTGATAATCCACGGCGGCATACCCTGACTCCGAGACGCCCCACGGCACGCCATGTGCATCGCCGTACGCGATCTGACTGCGCACCGCCACGCGGCAGGTTTGGTGCAAGAGCGTGCGCTCATAGGAGTTCGTCCAGAGCACCGGCATCAAGTATTCGAACATCGTACCACCCCATGACAACAGGGCGGTGCTCCCGGTCGTATGGGTCAACGTGCGGTCCAGCTTGAACCAGTGACGCATCGGCGCTTGGCCCTGCGCGATGGACATAAAGCTGGTCAGGCGCGCTTCGGATGCCAGCAGGTCGTAAAAACCGCCATCGAGCCGATGGGTATCGCCATGAAAGCCGATCGAGAATAGTTCCCGCTGCGGATCAAACAGAAAGCGAAAATCCATGGCCGCCAGCAGCGCGTCCGCCTGCCGGCTAACGGCCAGCAGGCGCGCCCGAAGGCGCGCGGCTTCGATCCGGCCGGCGCCCACGTCGGCGAGCATCGGGGGAGCCATGCGGTCGCCGGACGTGAGCACGGCGGAGGGTGCAGGCGCGGTCGCCAGGTCGGCCAGCGTCGGCATGGAAGCGAGCAACGCCGACGTGACGTTAGCCATCCCAGCCTCCGGCACGAACCGGGTCAGCGTCGCGCGCTGCACGGAAAGCCACTGCTCCAATTCGGTGCACCAGTATATGACGTCGGCGTGGGCGTCGCCGGGCGGCGAGCCCAGCTTTTCCGCCAGCACACGCAGGTTGCCGGATAGCTTCCGGCCGTCGGCGGCGGCGGCGGCCAGACGCTCAAGCCATGCGCCAAGCGTGGCAGGCTCAGGCTCCAGATCGGAGCCCAGCCTGGCGGCAATCGCGCGCATTGCCCGTCCGCGGACGGCCGCAACCGGTTGCTCGCCGACGAAAACCGTCAGTGCCTCATCGAGCGCGACCGAAATATCTTGCATGCCGCGCCATGCGACCGGTGAAAGCACCGGCGCGTTCATCAGTTCGAGACAGGTTTGCTTAACCACGACCAGGCTGGCCGCCAGGTTTCCGCTATCGACCGTCGATACAAAGCGTGGATGCAGCGCCTTGAGCGTTTGCGTATCGTACCAGTTGTATAGATGGCCGTGGTACAGCTCCAGCGCCTGCACAGTCGCCAGCGTCTGCTCGACATGCTCCACAAGCGCTTGGACGCCGATGTGGCCTAAGTCGTAGGCCGCCACATCCGCGAGCAGCAAAAAGCCGACATTGGTCGGAGACGTTCGATGCGCGATGACATTCACAGGCGCTAATTGGAAGTTGTCCGGCGGCAGGTAATGATCGGCGGCGCCGGCGAACGTCTCGTAGAACCGCCATATCTTGCGCGCGATTAATCGCAACGGCCGCCGAGCGGCCGTGGGCAGTTGCGCCGTGCGTTGGGGCTGCGGCTGGCTGGAGACGTACGCCAGCACGGGCGCGAAGAACCAGGCAGCCAGCAGCGGAGCAGCCGCGAGTAGCGCGGGAGGTGACCGCCAGCCAACCAGCAGTGCGAAAAGCACGGCCAGCAGCGGAGAAGACCACATTCGCAAGCAATACAGGGATAGCGTGCGAGCACGCGCGCGCTCGACGACCGCCGCGCTGTTCCACTGGAGCAGGTGGCGATGCGTGATGGCGCGCCGCACGCCCACACGGGCAATGGCATCGAGCGTAAGCACCGCCTCATCGACGATGAAGGAAGTTTGCAGACACGCACGAACAAAACTTACCCATGCCTGACCCGCCAGCACCCGTCCATAGGCAAGCCAGGTTTCACCGGGCGGGTGGACGCCCAACTGGGACGCCATGCCAAGCAATTGAGGTATGATAATGGCAACGAGCGCCAGCCCGGTCCAAACGAAGGGGGCGCCGGGCAGCACCAGCCAGCCGGCGACGAATAACAGCACAATCGACGCGGGAACCAGGCTGCGCCTGAGGTTGTCCAGAATCTTCAGGCGCTCGTCGAATGGGAGTGGGTTGGGTACGCGTTGTCCGCTTTCGTCGCGCACGAAAGGCAGCAGCCAGTCGCTAATTTGCCAATCACCGCGAATCCAGCGGTGCTCGCGCTGGCTGTACGCGTCGTAGCCGGACGGATAGTCCTCCAGTAACTGGATGTCGGTCGCCAGGCCGGCGCGCGCATAGGCGCCTTCCAGCAGATCATGGCTGAGCAGCAGGTTCTGCGGGAAGCGGCCATGCAGCGCAACGGCGACGGCATCCACGTCGTAAATTGCCTTGCCGACATAGCTGCCCGCGCCAAACAGATCTTGATAAACATCGGACGAGGTCGTTGCGTAGGGGTCGAGCCCGGAATCCCCGGCGAAGATCTGTGCAAACCGCGTGGCGGACGCCGATAGCGCCGTTATGGCGGTGCGCGGCTGGATGATCCCATATCCTTCGAGCACGCGCCGCGATGCGGGATCAACCACGGCGCAGTTGAGCGGGTGGGCCATCGCTCCGACCAGACGCCGGGCGCTATTGGGCGGCAACTCCGTATCGGCGTCGAGGGTGATGACAAATTGGACCGAGGGCAATATGGATAGATCACCCTCCTGAACGGTGTAATCGGTATCCGTGGCTCCGCGCAGGAGCCGGTTGAACTCGTCCAGTTTTCCGCGCTTGCGTTCCCAGCCCATCCAAACTTGTTCGCCGCTGTTCCAGACCCGCCGACGGTGGAAGTAGTAGAAGCGATCGCCCGTTTGCCCCGTCACCCGGTGCCGGTCATTGAGCGCCTGAACGCCCAGCCGCGCCGCTTCAATCAGCAGGCTGTCCTCGGGACTTGACGACTCGTGCGCATCGGCAAAATCGCCTAATATCGCGAAATGCACGTGCGCGTCACGGTTGGCCAGGTAGCGAATCTCCTGGTTGTCGAGGAGCTGTTGAATGTCGGCTGTTTGACTTAGCAGGGCCGGCACCACGACCATAGTTCGGCATTCAGGGGGCAGCCCGTCCTGGAATTCCAGCTTGGGTAGCGGGAGCGTCTCCGCCTCCACCGAAATTGTCTGGTTCACCACGCTGACCGCTATGGCGCTGGCAGGAATCAGCCCCATCAGAGCGGCGAGCACCAGTAGCGTCGGCTCAGGCGCCACGCCCGTCGCCCCGGCGGCATAGGCCAATATGCTCAGGATCAAGCCGAACGTGACGAGCACAATCAACCCGACATAGAACAGGGCCGCGTGGGCAAGCACGAGCCGCGTGATGTGCTCATGGAGCGTCGGCCGATAGCCGGCAGCCTCCTCGACCTGAGAGCGGCCCGCGCCGATCAGGTAGTAACCGATGTGCCGGCGGCGCTCCGTGTCGGCCGGTCGTCGGGCCAACGCCAGCGCATAGCGAGCGACCGCTTGCTCGTTGGCAGCGCGTGCCGGGTCGAAACGCGAGCGCTTGCCGATTCGTTCCACCGCGTGGCGATAGGTGTCGCGCGTGGCAAAGTCCATGCGCGCATACACGCCAACCGGATCATCGCGCAGAATCTGGTCAACCAGGCTCATGCGCTCGATCAGCGTCGGCCAGTCGATCGCGGCGAGCGCGCGCAGGCTGGTGATGACATGGCCCACCGAAACTTGATCGGCCGCGCCACGCAAATGCTCGGCATGCACCACCGCCTCAACGCTCTGCTCGCTGGTCGCGAGTCGCTCCTCAAGCCACTGAATGACCGGCCGGTGCGCTGGGTCCGCATCGCGCAACGCCTGGAGCAGGTGGATGCCAAACGCCGGCTCCGTGGAGGCGAGCGTGTGCGCCAGCGGCCCGAACGCTGCGTCGAGCGCGGGCGCCGGCGACGGGCGCGCAGCCAGAATGCGCTCAGCCCACGATAGAGCATCGGCCCGTGAGCGGCGCATGTCGAGCGAACGCGCCGCCAGCCGTCGCAAGTTCTCAATCAGGCCGAGACGCAGCATAATGGCGACGGCCCACAGTTCGCCGATCGAGAGCGGAGCGACCGTTTGATAGGCAGAAACGAATCGCACTATGGAATCGGCGTCAAGCCGGCTGTCCCCGTGAGCGATCAACTCAAGCGCAATGCCATAGACGCGCGGATATTCGGAGCCATAGGCGTTAGCCGCGAGCGGCAGTTCCTGCAGGTAGGTGCGCGTCAGGTCGCGTTCGATTTCAAGCAGTTGCTGCTGAACAATGTAATAGTTGTCCAACAGCCATTCCGTCGCGGGCGTCGTCGTCCGACCGGCGGAGGCGTCCGCACTGAACAGCCGGCGCGCGCGCTGCAGCGCGCGCCCGTTGTCGGCCAGTCGCTTGAGCAAGCGTTGCCCGCGCGTTCGGGCCGGCAGAAGCCTGTCTTGCTCCGCCCAGGCGCGCGCATGCGCTTCCAGGCGTTCGATCCCGAAGACCTCGGCGCGGAGCGGTGCGGCGGTTGCAGCCTGTTGCCCCTCAGGCCACAGCAGGCGCCATGCGGCCCGGGATTCAAGAAACAGTCGTAGTCGTGACATCACGGAGTAGCCCGAAATTATGGATCGCCATTGTTCCTTTCGTTTGACCGTAGCCCCATCTTGCTGACATGAATGCGATGCCCGCCCCTCATCCCCTGACGCACACACTCCCGCTGTGCCGGGACTAGGGAGAACCAACAATTGGGGATTGGCGCGACAGCTCTGCCGCCGCGCCAATCCCCTCTTACTCCTTCGCACTCGCAGCTTCGCTGGCACTGGTTCGGGGCAACGCCCAGGCAGCGCCCGCGCCTGTAACATTCACTGGATGCCCGCGCCGGTCAGCGGCGAGAGGCCGCTGACCGCAGGCGCCAACTTGCGAGAAGCCAGCGAACAAAGGCCGGATGGGTTGGCCCTCCGGCACAATAGTTTCTTCCGCATCACATTGCGCGAGCGGTATGGGCATTCTCAGTATACCCGGCCAATGGGACATCCTCAAGTCGAACCATCAAAACAACTCACGTTCAATGAGTCGGCCCGCGCAAGGTAACTCGCGCGGGCCGTTGTACCGGTCAGCTGCGTCTGCCACATGCGCAATCAGCCGCCGGCGCGCTCCTGAAACCACTTGAGCATGCCGGCGAAGTTCCCGCCGTAGCGGGCGCCCGATTTCACATACAGCATCCTGTACGGTTTGATCTGCTCGTCGATGCTTGCGAACTCCGCCCCGGCAGCCTTAAGTTCCTGCCGGGTGCGCACCAACTGCGCGACCTGCTGGGCCGCTTCCTGTTCCGATTGATTGGGGGACATGTCTGTGCTCATAACTGCTCCTGATAACACCGCGCCGCTGAACGCCACGCTGCGTGCATTCGATCGGGAGAGCCAGTCCGTTTGCCTATCCAGTCGATGCCGGTTTTGCGGCTTGCTCGACGCGTTTGCGTTCCTGCGCCGCACTCAATTTGTCGGCGCGCAGTTGCTCTTCCACCAGGATACGCGCATTGCCAAGCCGGATGCTGCCGCACCTCGGGCAGTTCATCGCCGTCGGTGACCAGCGGACGACGATCCAATGTTTTCCACACTGGCCACACATCAGATTGACGTGCATATGACTAGACAGTCCGCCCGACGGTCAACTTCGCCTGGCCGCTGTGGACCACGTCGCCGCCGTGGCGCCGCATGATGCCTTCCGCGTCCGCCACCCCCTCAAAAACCCGCGCGGTGATCAACACGCTGCCGGCACGAAAGCCGGCCTCTTGCAGGCGGGCCGCCGCTTCCGGCACATGCAGGCTGATCAGAGCCCCGATCATGCCACCCGGCAACGGAATTACCAGCGGCACGCTCGGCACTGCCCGGGGCGTTGACGCGCCGCCGCTCAACATGGCCCGCACGCCAGCCATAAGCGCGCGCCATCCGTGGTGCACGGGATCAACGGCGAGTCCGTTCAAGGCGCCGGCGGCGGCCGGCAGACCGGAGTCCAACAGCAGGCGGGCTTGCTGGCTACCATCACGCATGGCCACGCCAAGTTGGTCGCCACGCAGGCCAAAAGCACGCAGGTCGTTTACAATGCGCCTGGCCGCAACACGGTCCGGGTATACGGCCGCGACGATGCGGGCAAATGCGCTGGGGACGAATCGCTCAATACGGGCTGAGGTGGTCAAGCTATTCCCTCCATTAAACTACGTGCTTGTTGGCGGGCGGTTCGCACCGAAAGCTATCGGCGGCGCCTGACCGGATTGTCTTTATCGTAGTCGGTAATCCATCGATTGATCTCCATCACGGCCTGCCCGATTGCGTACCCGTAGCGTCGCCGCAGGGCGAACGCGAGTTCCTCCTGACTACCGGCCATTTTTGAAATATCGTCATCCGTCAGTTTGGCCCAGCGGTGTTTGAGACCGCCCTTGAGCTCGTGCCAGCGTGGATGCAGATTATCGTTGTTTGCAGCCATGTAAACCTTCCTTTTCGAAGAATATCGGAGTATCCGCCCGCCGTTTTGGCGCCCGGCACCAAACGGAATCCGGCCAGCCTCTACACGCAAACAAGAGGCCGATTTGCACATTGTCGTCAAACGCGCGTGCAAAAAGGCAATGGGAGGACGAATGCATCTCAGGCACGCGAGCGCACAGATAGCGCATGCACAATAAAGATCAGTGATATGGCGCCTGCGCCGGCCGTGAACAGGCCCGCACCGGCGGCATCCAGGTTGCCCTGTCCACCAAACAGGATGCCCGACAGATATCCGCCCATCAGCGCGCCAACAATACCAGTGACAATATCCCCAACCGCGCCGTACTGGCCTCCCTCGACAATCTGGCTGGCGAGCCAACCCGTAATCAGTCCAATCAACATCCATGAAAATGGATTCATTCAGGAACCCTCGTTATGCAGCCCGCAAACTCGTCGCTCAGGTTGCCTCCCCCCGCCATTCACGAATCTCCGCGCTGACGGAGGTTTGGCGCTCGATCGCCTGATGCCCGCTTCGGCCTGAGCCCGACGTTGATTCCATGATACGCGTTTTGCAGCCCGCAATCTATCAGCGCTCGATTGATTTTCGCGTCGGATTACATCCGATACTTCGTCATAATTCGTTCGACATGGCGCCCGGTAGCGTTTTGGCGGGCTTGCCACGAGTTGCGAGCAATGCCAGCGTGCCCGCCGCGTAGCCGTCGCAGTATGCCAGCCATGCGGTGCTGCCCTGCTGTTTTAGCAGCCCACCCGCGTGCTCGGATGTAATCGGACGTCGCGCCAGCCCATCCTGCGCTCCGTCGATAAACAAGCGGCGGCTATTGATGGTCGTCTTGTATTTCGCCGGCAGATTCACGCCCGGAGGCAATCTATATAGTTCGCTGCTCACAGAACCTCACGATGGACGCTGCATGGATAGGGTGAATCGCGGTGCCGTGCGACCGACACAGGGTGCCTGTTGGCACCAATTGCGAACGGCAGGGCAGTCGCAGCGGCGCTCGCTAAACGGCGTTAAACGATTTGCAGTGACTGCATTTGATGACCACACCGTGAAACTTGCCAATGTCCAGGCCCACGATCAGCGGCGAGGCGCAGGACCCGCAAACATAGGTGTTGCCATTTTCATGGCCGCGATAGGCGATGCTTGATTCGCTTCGTCTCGCGATTACGGCCCGGGTGCCGGGCGCGGGCTCGGCGATGACGGTCAAGGCGACTGGCTTCATAGTTTCTACGCTGTGCTGGTGTCTGCGGAATTGGAGCCGTCAAGAAACTTTGGGCCGGGGAATCGGCAGCCCTGCCTCGAGTTTGGGTCGCCACGCGATTCAGTGCCGCGCTTTCCAACAACTACTATTATAACTGCTTTGGGCATGCGCTCATATCGTCCAAATGCTGGCATCTATGTAATACGTTCTGCTGGTCGGCTGTCCATGTTTTAGCTACAGAGCGGCAAGAGCAGGAAGCGTCCTCCCCCCAGTCACAGTTGCACCTTGGATTTCAGCCAAGGCGACTCAGGCCCAAAGTAGGCGGCGGACGTGGCAAGGCGCCATCATTCCAGATCCCGGCATACGGTGATGTTCGGCGGTGCAAACCGTCTTAGAGGAACAGTCCCGTCCTTGTAATACAAATGAGGACAGACCAAACGGGCATCGCCTACAAGTACGCCACTCCCGTGCTGATGGTCAGCCATGTCCGAAAAGACTACACTACTATGTAGGTTGGTGTGCAAGCTCAAGTCCACCGCTGATAGGCGGGCGTCGCACCAACCGTCCCAATCGACGTTGAGCAAGGCGTTCTCATGATTGGGCTTGTTGAGGTCACTCTTATGATGTATCCCCGCGTGAAGGTTCTTCGACCGCAGCCGCGCTTGCCACTTACCCCGGGCCGAATCGCCTGGGCCATTGTGATCGCCGTGCTCGGCGGGTTCTTGGCCGTCGTCATGTTCGGCGGTGACTACATTTCGGGCATCAACGTCCAAACTATCGTCGTCGCCTTCCTGGGCGCCATTGTACTGATCGCCATTCTCCGTGCGCTGCCGGGGCGTTCGGCAGTATAGGCAGGAATGGGATCGTTTTGTGAGAGACGTTTGGTGGTGCGGGAAGCCGAAAGGCCGCCGGCCGCACGAGATGCCTCTCACGGAGCTGGCGTGCTTCAAAGTTGTGCACTTGGCGGTTGCCGTTTCAACGAATTGACAGGCTAGATCACACACGGGAGTATACGATGTCAAACGAACATGAAGGTAATGAACTATCGGTCGATCGACAGGAAGAAACAGTGGTCACCCAGCAGCCGGGCTACGCGGCGACCGAACAAATCACGACCGATTCGGCGGCGGAGCGGCGGATCAGGTTGTACCAGGCCAAGCGAATCTTCTTGACGGCCCTTGGGGTGCTGGAGATCTTGCTCGGGATCCGGTTCGTGCTGCATCTGATTGGAGCTAACCCGGCCAGCGGCTTCTCACAGTTCATCTCCGGGCTGTCGGGGTTGTTCGTCGGGCCGTTCACCGGTCTCGTTGGGACGCCGACCTCCGGCGCGACCACGCTTGAAGTCACCACCCTGATCGCGATGGCCGTCTATGCGTTGCTGTTCTGGATCGTGCTGCGCATCGTCCCGATCGTGGTCGATCGGCCAAGCGCGCGCACGGTGTCGCGCTCGATTCACGAGCAGTCGCCGGGAATCGCGGGCGGCGTGGGCACCGATCGTACGACCCATACCACGATCAGCTAGCGTCGTCGATCCGGAGCGCTTGCAGTTTTCAGACGCAGTTGCGCACGGGGGATAGCCTTACGTCCTCCCTCGTGCGCGTTACTGCAAAGCGCCAGTTTCGAATGCGAGTGCGAGGAGGCTTCCCATGAAGAAAGAAGTCGGTTTGTGGCTAGACCATCGGCAAGCGGTGATCGTGGGCGTCGCGGATGATGGCGAAGAAATACGGTGCATCACGTCCAACATAGAGAAACATGTGCGGCATTCCTCTGGGTCAGGATCCCAGAATGGCTCGGCCGAGGATCAGCGCGACCGCCAATTCGACGGACACCTCGACAAATACTACGACGCGATCATTACGGGTATTCGCGATGCCGAGTCCATTCTGATCTTTGGTCCCGGCGAGGCCAAGGGCGAGCTCGAAAAACGGCTTGACGGCGCAGGCCTTGGCGAGCGCATCGTGGGCGTTGAATCCGCCGATAAGATGACCGACGCGCAAATCACTGCACGAGTGATTCAGCATTTTCACAAGGAATCGCAGCGTGGCCGAGGACTACGCGCGCGTGAGGTTCACCACGGATGAAGTGCCGAGTTCAGCCGGGGCGGCACTGCCGCCGCGTTCCCCATTGGCCGCCCCGCTGTCGCATTAGCATCGCGCCGGGCGACGCACGGAACCAGTAGTACATTGCTCGCCATTTAGCCATCGCCGTAGCTTTCCACGAAGCGGCATGTCAGGGCGACATGCCGCTTCTTCCTGTTTCCGCACCGCGATCGCTTCGACGCAGCCACGACCTGCCAAGCCACCTGGGAGAATTTATTACGCACTATAACCCGGTCGAGGCGACGCCGTTAGCCCGCCCGCATGCGCCAATCGTCGCCCTGACACTAGGCCGAATGGCGTACTTGCAAACTCGCCATTTGGCACTGTTGCCTGTCCACAATACCTCATATACTCTTCCCGATAGTGCCACCCAAACCACGTTTCAAGGAGCCCGGCATGCGCCTTTTAGGCAACCACGTGCAGAGACGAAGCAGCCTCATCCTCGCCATAGTCTTGCTCGCCCTGCTAGCCACGGCGTGCGGAGCCAGCACCACGGACCCCGCCGCAATCGATCACGGCACGATGGCCGGTATGGACCACACGACGATGGCAGGAACCACACTCCCAGGTGACGTTTCCATTGAGACGGTACACGCATCCTATTTGGACATCGCCAGCAATATCAACGACTTGCGCTCGCGTGTCGCACAGTGGCAAGCCGGCGATGAAAGCAGCATCAACATCGCGAAGGAAAAGCTCGAACGAATAGAGATCCTGCTCTCGTCCACCACGTGGCCGACCAGTTTGGGCGGCGCGGTCGCCAAGACCAGGCAGGCGGTTAGTTCGATGAACCCGGCGCTCAACGGCACGAACCTGCAAGCCGCCGTGGTCATGGCTAAAGTGCTCGGCGATGCCGCACACGACATGACACATGATTTCTACGGCGCGTGGCTCACACAGGTCACAGGCCAGCCTCTTCCGGCTATGGCTACGCATATCATTTACCTCGACCTCAGTGCCAACATCAACGACTTGAAAAGCCGCGTCTCGGCCTGGGAAAAAGGCGACGAGGCCAGCCTCGCGGTAGCCAAAGAGAAGGCTGAGCGCATCCAGGTGCTGATACAGGTTGCCACAGCCACCGGCACGCTCACCAAACCCCTCAGTGCAATTCAGCAGCGCCTGCCGGCTGTCTCAACGGCACTGGAGCGCAAGGACGTGACGGTCGCTACCGCCGCGCTCAAACCGTTCAGCGATGCCTCGCATGACCTGACGCACGACTTCTATGCCTGGCTCGGCACGACCGCCGGTTCGAGCGACCCGGCCTGCGCCCAGGCCGCGTATATCGACCTGTCAGGCAATATAACGGATCTGAAGGCGCGTATGACGGCCTGGGAGCAAGGCGATACGAGCAGCCTGAACATTGCGCAGGAGAAGATGGAGCGCATCCAGGCGGTGCTGGCGCATACGAACTGGCCGGTGCCAATGGCTGCGGCGGTCGGGAAGACCACGGCGGCGGTGCAGGCTGCGGCTCCGGTGCTAGCGAAGCCGACTCCGGCCACAAGCGCGGCGGCGCTCAAGACCGTGTCTGATTCGATGCATGATGTGACACACGCTTTCTACAACGACTACCTGCCGCAGGCGAAGGTCGCCATGCATACACCAGCCGGTGCGGAGGCACAGCAGCCCGGCGTGCCAGCCGCTGTGGATGATTTAACGACCGGGCACTCGGGTTCTCACGGCCATGCAGCGGAGGCCGCCGCTGCCTCCGACGACGCCTCGAAGGGCTGGATCCTGGGCGGTTTCGGTGCCGTCAACGCCATGGTCATCGGGACTGCCGCCGTATTGAAGACGCGCAAGCCTGCCCGGTCGCGCGCGCGCAAAGCAGCACCGCAGGCTATACCCTCCGGAGGTTCGGCTGAATGAGCACCAATCTATTACAGAATCGATCGCTGCGCCGGTTCCTGACGAGCGGTCTGTACCCCGCCGTGTTTCAGGCCGTCACGGCCGCGGTGTTTGTTGTTATCATGTTTCAGTTGGTCCTGGGTCCCGCAGCGGCTCACAGCAATTTTGGCACCGCCATGACCTGGGTGCTCTGGTGGCCGCTGATCCCGATCATCTTCGTCGTGCTCGGACGCTTCTGGTGCGCGATCTGCCCCTTCGGGACGTTGAGCGATCTGGTGCAGAAATACGTCGGCAACAACCGGCCCGTTCCCGAGTTTTTGAAGAAGTACGGCATCTGGATCATCGACGCGCTGTTCATTCTGATTACGTGGGCCGATCACGTGTGGGGCATCGTCGAGAGCCCCTGGGGTTCGGGCATGCTGCTGCTGGGTCTCACCACCGGCGTCGTGGTATCGGGTGCGTTCTGGCAGCGCCGCACCTGGTGCCGCTACCTGTGCTTCCTGGGTGGCCTGGCCGGCAACTACGCGCGCGCCGGCATGATCGCCCTGCGCGCCGATCCGGCGGTCTGCGCCAAGTGCAAGTCGCGGGCAGTCTGCTTCAATGGAAACGAGAAAGGGCCGGGCTGCCCGATGTTCGAGTTCCCGCGCCTGATGGAGAGCAACGCCAGTTGCAACCTGTGCGCGGCCTGCGTCAAGACTTGCCCCAACGATGCCATTCAGATCACACTGCGGCCACCCACCAAAGAGCTGTGGTTTGTGCGCAAGCCGAAGTTTGAAGAAGCGTTCCTGGCGATCGTCATCATGGGCATCGTCTTTGTCCAGAACGTAACGATGCTCGAAGTCTGGAATTCGCTACTGCAGCAGTTGCAGCAGATCACGCGCACCGACAACTACGCGGTGAACTTCACGATCACCTTTATCATTGCGATGGGGTTGCCGGTCACACTGTTCGGCCTGGCGGCCCTGGTCGCGCGCCGGTTTAACGATGAATCGGTCGTCGTCAACCTGACCAAGTTTGGCTACGCGATCATCCCGCTGGATATCGCCGGCCACATTGCGCACAACCTGTACCACCTGCTGGCCGAGGGCAAAGCGGTTGGGTTCACCGCGCTGGAGATGTTTGGACAGCAGGTGGATACGGCGTCGGCGGCGCTGGTTCCCATTCCGGCCATTCAGGTCATGCAGTATGGCCTCATCGTGCTGGGTGCACTGGCGTCGCTGTATGCCGTGTACGCGATCAGCAAGAACCATTACGGGCAGCGCCGGCAGCGAGGCGCCCTGATTTCCTACGCGGCCCTGGTCGCGGTATTGTTTGGTATCAACGTCTGGTTGTTTACCCTCCCGATGGCGATGCGTATGTAATACTATTTCAACTTGGCCATGTCCTCATGGCGATTGCGCAAGTGCAACTGCCGCCCCCTCATCCCCTGGCCCCTTCTCCCCCGCGCGCGGGGGAGAAGGGGAAAAACTAACGGGGAGGTGCGCGGCGGCGTAGCCGCCGCGCACCTCCCCGGAGACTTGCTCCCCCTCCCAGCTTCGCTGGGAGGGGGCTGGGGGGAGGGCAGAATTTGGCGGTGTGCCGTGTGCTCATGCGACATGCACATGGGGACATTTTCAATTTGAAACAGTATAAGCCGCGCGGTCATCGGCCCTGGCAGTGAGAAGACCAACGGGATCGAGTCAACTCGGTCCCGTTTGCCTATGTCATCGATAAGCCATTCAGCCTATTTGAAGTATCGCCAAATAGCGCTGTTCGTCCGAGCCATACCGTGATAGGCTGGAGTTGAATGGAGCGGTCGGGTAATCAACTAAAGTACAGAGGAGAGTCGACAATGAAATCTAGTGATCTGTCCACCATTGCGGTCGTTGCACTAGTCACCACGCTGGGTGTGCTTCTGCTGGGCGGGCTCGGCATGGCCGGCGCGGGCATGATGGGCTTTGGTATGATGGGCGGGCTAGGCTTTGGCATGCCGATCATGGGCGGGCTATTCATGCTTGGCCTGCCGATCCTGTTCATCGCGGGCCTGATCTGGCTGGTCTCCACAATAACGCGCGGCAACGGTGCCCAGCTACAGACTGGCACTACTCAACTAGCGCCGCAGGCCCCGCTCGACATTCTGAAGGCACGCTATGCGCGCGGCGAGATCAACAAACAGCAGTTCGACGAGATGCGCCGGCACCTGGCCGAATAGCCCGCGCGGTATAATACGCGGTATTCGGCACGACTCGGCCACTACGCGGTGACCAAAAACGCCACGCCCCGCGCAAATGCATGCGACGGGGCGTTTTCCGGCGTTCCGGTCAGGCTACTCAACCACCAAGTCTATCGTCATGCCGGGGTGATACGTACACTGCACGCGGTAGGTACCGGTTCGCGTGGGCGCCGTCCAAACCAGGCTCTGGGTCGTGCCACCGGCGATGACACGCTCGGCGATGCCGGCCTCCTTGCCGACCAGATTGTGCGCGAACGCGTCGCGGTTGGTGACGACCAGGCGCACGGTCTGCCCGGCTTTCAGCGTGACGCGCACAGGCTGGTAGCGCAGATTCTGAGCCACCAACTCGATCGTCTGGTCGACGGGCCGGTTATCATCGGGTACAGCCGTCGGCACGGACCCGCTGCCCCGGCCCATCATGCCTCCGTATCCACCACCCATCATGCCGCCATATCCGCCGCCCATCATGCCGCCCGCCCCGGCGCCCATATGCCCCTGGCCATTCATCATGCCGCTGTTGTGCATCTGATCGAACCAGTTGGCGCCGAACGCCTGCTCCATCTGCTGCACCATGCTATCCCAACTGCCGGCGCCATGCATCGCCTCGTGCAGCGGCTTCATCTGCTCGGCTGTGATCCCTGAAGGCGACGGCCCCTGGGCCTGCACCACGCCGACGCCCAGCATTACCGCGAGCGCCATGCCTACCCCGATGACGACGCCGGCTGCCACTTGCTTAATCATTCTATGTACCCTCGTGCTTTCTGTGTGTTGTCCTTCTCGGTCCTCGTCCAGCCCGCGACTGCGCTGCCACAGCACCGAAACATGCTGGGTGTCGAGCAGCTTCATCCACCGCTACTTGCCCGGCGGCACCCAGTTCGACGCAATCGACAGGTGCTTCTCCCGCTGCTGCGGATCGTTCGTCTTGACCGTCACGTCGAAGAGGTGCTTGCCGTCCATGCCCTGATGCATCATAAATTCTGTGTAGAGGATCGTCGCCTGTCCCGGCTTTAAGGTCGTCGTACCGACGACCACATTAGGCGGTCAACACCCCTCCACGACGCGTATCGGCGTCGACACGTCAAGCGTCAGGTTGCGGTCACCTTTGTTCTCCAGCTTGAACTCCGCGCGCACCGTCTTGTCGAACGGCAAGTTCCCGAAGTCGATCCGGTCCTGGTTGACGGCCAACTGCGGACCGCTCCCGCCGCCGCCATTGCCCGCATCGGCGCTCATCACCGCCAGACCAATCGCAAGCACAGCCAATACCAGTGCGCCCCCCAGCAGCAAAACCGGCAGCATCGATCGCCGCTCGGCGCCCACTTGACGCCGTGCCTTCTTATGAGTCATAGCACATCCTTTCGCGGTATCTGTTTGTTTCGGGCTGCCTGCAAGTAGCCTTTGCACTTAACGACGATCGGCCAACAAGCTCTCAAGTGTGTTTCGCAAATCGGACTCCGTAATCGGCCCGATCACAGTGCGAGCAATCACCCCGCGCCGGTCGATAAAGTACGTTTCCGGCACGCCACGCGCCCGGAATGCCCGCGAGATCGTCGACGCTGTATCCGGCCCGTTCAGGTACGTGATATCGAACTGCTTGATAAACGCACGCGCCGCCGACTCCGTGTCGACGTAGTCCACGCCCAGGAACACGACGCCGCGTTCGCGGTAGGCGCGCCAGGTGCGCTCCAGCAGCGGGGCCTCATCTTTGCACGGGATGCACCACGAGGCCCAGATGTTGGCCACCACCACCTTGCCCCTTAGGTCAGACAGCTTGAGCGGCGCGCCGTCGAACGGCTTGAAGGCAAAATCAGGCGCAGCCCCCTCACTCAACGGCCCCGACGCACTGGTGCGCAAGCCGAACGCGAAGAGCGTCCCCAGCAAAAGCACCACCGCTATCGCTGTCGCAAACGCAAGTTGTTTGATGCGAATCTGCATGGCTACAAGACCCAGTACAGCACCGTCTCATTGATGCCCGCCAACAGGAATACGATCGCGGCCGCGCGCGCCACCCAGACATCCAGCCGCCGCGCCGAACGCAGCATGGCGCCGACGCTGCCAACCCCGCCGGCAATGAGTGTCGACAGCAGCAGCAGCGGCAGGGTCGTCCCTGCCGCAAACACGGCTGGAAACGCGAACCCGCCGGCCGATGCCACGGCGAGCGGCAATGTCAGGCCGAAGAAAAGCCAGAACAGCGTTGGGCAAAATGCCAGCGATAGCGCCACGCCCAGCAGGAATGAGCTGCGCGCACCGCGCGCGCGCGTTTCGAGCCATCCGCTCAGGCGCTGACCGAAGGAGACGTTGAGCCGGAACACGCCGAGCATCACGAGCGCGGCCACGATCAAGAGCGGCCCCATCGCGCGCCGTGATGCAACAATAATAGGGATCGCGGCCTGCTGAAGTTGGGTGCCGATTAGGATCGCGGCACTGCCAACGAGTGTATACACCATGGCTTTGCCAAGCAGGTAGGCCAAGCTGGCGCGCGCCACGGCGACTTGATCGGTGCCGCCGCGCGATACCCACGCCAGGGCCGTCAGATTGGTGGTCAACTGGCACGGGCTCATGGCGCCGATCAGGCCAAAGATCAGCACACTCACCAGCGGAATATTAACCTGATCCGCCAAGTCGTTCAGACCCGGCGAGAACGTCCGCAGGAACGTGCCGAGCAGTGCATAGTAATCTGAAAACGTCATAGTTGCCCATTATCAACGCGCAATTCGACCACTGCGATTGATAACCTACCCTATCACACGACAGCCGACTGCGCCAGCGCCGAATAGCATGATTGGCGATACGCCATTTGGCTTATTGCGTTTTACGTCATTCAACGCTGGCGGGCAGGCCCGCTCCGACATACACTTGATGGTAGGAAAATCGGAGGTTCGGTCATGAAGCTGAACTATCGTCTGCCACTGTTTGCGACTTTAATGCTGCTCGCCGTCCTGATCAGCGCCTGCGGGCCGTCGGCGTCGCGCGCGCTGTCTTTGGCGCCGCTCTCGACCATGCCTGCGACGGTGCAGGGCGCGCCCCAGCGCGTTCGCGAAGCGTACCAGTTTGCCGTCGCCAACCCCGATGCATTGAAGAATGTGCCGTGCTACTGTGGCTGCGGCGCGATGGGCCACAAAAGCAATCTCGACTGCTATTTGAAGGACGCATCAGCCGCGGTCTTCGACGAGCACGCGCTGGGGTGCAGCATTTGTGTCGACATTACCGGCGATGTCATGCGCATGACGCGCGAGGGACGCGCGCCGCCCGATATCCGTGCCACGGTCATGGCGACATACGCGCGCTTTGGCCCGCCCAATCAGTAGCCACTCGCCCCGAGTATGAGCCGAATTATCTATCGGCGTCGGCTGTGGATCGCCGTGCTGACCGCCGCCTTGCTGATTGGCGTGATCGGCATCCCGTGGCCGGCCACTGCCGCGCCACCGGATGCCCTCACCATCGCCATCACGGCGCGCGCATTCGCCTACGCACCCGAATCGATCCGCGTGCCGCGCGGCGCCCGCCTCACGCTGACGCTTGAATCCCTCGACACCGTTCACGGCCTTTCGCTCGACGGTCACGCGGTTGAGATGACGGCCGAGCCGGGCCGCAGCAGCCGGGCGACATTCGTTGCCGAGCACGAGGGCAAGTTCAAGTTTCGCTGCTCCGTCTCCTGCGGGGCACTGCACCCGTTCATGATCGGCGAAGTCGTCGTTGAGCCGGAGGTTCCGTTCGCACGGGTCACGTTGGCGACGCTGGTTATCAGCGGCAGCGCGCTCGCCTGGTTCTGGAAACGATGAGCGCCCGCTTCGAACTGACGCGTGATCCGCGCGTCCGTCACATACTCGCCAGCCGCTGGCTGCCGTGGCTGTTGATCGCTGCAACGCTGCCGTTCTTCGCGCTCGCAATTCTGACCGGCTTGTTTGGTACCCCGGCCGGTAATCGCAACTTCGGGATCGTCTTTGTCTGGGTTGTCTGGTGGGCGGTGTTGATCCTCCTGTTGGTGCCGTTTGGCGGCCGTCTCTGGTGCGCCATTTGCCCCATTCCGGCGCCCGGTGAGTGGCTGCAGCGTCGCGCCATCCTGGGCCCGCGTCCCGGCGGGCGCCTGCACAGTCTGGGGCTCAAATGGCCGCGCCGCTTGCGCAATATCTGGCTGCAGAACGCCGCTTTTCTGCTGGTGGCGCTGTTTGCCGCGCTCATCTTGACGACGCCGCTGGCCAGCGCATTTGTGCTCCTGCTCATGGTCGGTGTCGCACTGGCGACCAGCGCGCTATTTGAGCGCCGCACGTTCTGCCGCTACCTCTGCCCGGTTGGCGGGTTCATCGGGCTATACGCGCAGGTCGCGCCGCTCGAGGTGCGCGTCAAGGACCGCAGCGTGTGCGCCACGCATACGGTCAAGACGTGCTACACCGGAAGCGAGGCAGGCTACGGCTGCCCCTGGTTGTTGTACCCGGCCACGCTCGACAAGAACACCTATTGCGGCTTGTGTACCGAGTGCCTGAAAACGTGCCCGCACGATAACATCGGGCTGTACCTGCGCCCGCCGGGCGCCGATCTGGTGACGGGCAAAGGACATCGGCTCGACGAAGCCTACAAGGGCATGATTATGCTGACCTGCGCGCTGGCGTACTCGGTCGTGCTCATGGGCCCCTGGGCGGCGCTAAAAGAGGCGGCGTTCGCCATCGGCACTCCCGGCTGGTTCGCTTACGCATTCGTCTTCCTCGCGGCGAATCTTGTGATCGTTCCTGGCCTGTTTTTCGCCTGCGCCGTGATGTCCGAACAGATCAGCCACACGACTGTGCCGCTGCGCCGCTTGTTCGTGGATTACGCGTACGCGCTGGTGCCACTTGGTCTTGGCGCATGGGCCGCGTTTAGCGTGTCGTTCGTATTCATCAATCTCTCGTATGCCTGGCCGGTATTGTCCGACCCGTTCGGATGGGGCTGGAATCTCTTTGGCACCGCGCAGTGGACGTGGACACCCTACGCGGACGGGCTCCTGCCCTACGTCCAGTGGCTGATGCTCTGCCTGGGCCTCGTCGGCGCCATCGGTGTATCGCTCAAGACGGCACGCGATCATCACGGCAGACAGGTCGCCGCCATGCCGATAGTGGCATTCTGCGTGTTGTTCACACTTGGGCTGGTTTGGTTGTATGTCTAACTCACTGAGGGCTGAGCGCATCGCGCTCGCCTGGGTCTTTCTGGCGCTGGTCGTGCTGCCCGCAGCGCTCTTTGGCTACCAGGCATGGCGCACACATCCAGGTGACGTACGCGTGGTCGAGATTACCGCGCGCGCCCCATTTGCGGGCGGTTGGCAACCGGACACCATTCGCGTCAACCGGGGCGAGCGGGTGCGGCTGCAGATTGCCGCAATCGACGCCGTGCACGGCATGGCCATACCGGCGCTCAACATCGCCGTGGATGAGATTCTGCCGGGCCACGTCGCCCAACTCGAATTCGTGGCGAATCAACCGGGACGTTTTGCATTTGCCTGCACCCGCTGGTGCAGCGCGGACCACTGGCGCATGCGCGGCGTCATCGAAGTGGTTGATCCGCTGCAGGCGGCCGCACCACCGGCCTGGACGCCTCCGCGCTATCAGCAGTTGGGCATCGATCTGGATGCGATCCGACCGGCGCTGAATTTGCCGCCAGCCCCGCCCTCGCCCGCGCACGGCGCGACGCTGGCCGCTTCGTTCGCTCTGCCGGCGATTGGCTCGACCGACGCGCCGGCGGATATGTTCGCTCGCTTGCGCGCTGAACCCGCGGCTGCGGCGCTCACGGACGCCCAGGTCTGGGACATCGTGGCCTATGCCTGGGGGCGCACGACCGACGCCTCGCTGCTGGATCTGGGGCGAACACTATATGCGCGTGACTGCGCCGCCTGCCACGGTGAAACGGGCCGGGGCGACGGCCCAGCCGGCCGGAACCTGCCCGGCCTGGCCGCCATGAACAGTGTTCTGCTGCGCGGCCCGCGCAATTTCACCGACCGCGCGCTCATGCTCAGTGCGAGCGACTTACTGCTGGAAGGGAAAGTCATTCGCGGCGGCATGGGGACCGGCATGCCCGAATGGCGTTCGCTGTACAGCGACGATGACGTGAGAGCCGTGGTTGGCTTTGTGCGTCGATTTGGATGGGATACGCCTTAGGAGGCACCATGTCGAATACGATCGATTCGTCCGCAACGCGCTCAACCCGCGCGCGCTACAACCGAATCGCCCCGATCTACGACTTGATGGAAAGCATGACCGAGTCGCGTTTCCGGCCCTGGCGCAAGCAGCTGTGGGCAGCCGTGCCGGCCGGACTCGTGCTGGAGGTCGGGGTGGGCACCGGCAAGAATCTGCCCTTCCACCCGCGAGCGGCCCGCATGTTCGGGATCGACCTGTCCGATCGGATGCTGGATCGCGCCCGCGCCCGCGCACGTCAACTCGGACAATCGATTGAACTACGCGAGATGGATGCGCAGCGCCTCGGCTTCCCCACCTACTCGTTTGACGCCGCGGCTGCGACGTTCGTGTTCTGCTCCGTGCCCGATCCGGTGCAAGGGTTGCGGGAGCTCGGGCGCGTCGTCAAACCGGATGGACACATCCTGCTGCTGGAGCACGTGCGGATCGACGGCAGTGCGATTGGGCGCGTGATGGACCTGCTCAATCCCGTTGTCATTCGACTGTGGGGCGCCAACATCAACCGGAGAACCGTGGAGAATGTGCGAGCCGCCGGATTGCAGATCGACGGCGTTGAATCGCTCGGACCGATGGGCATGGTCAAGCTCATCCATGCCCGGCCCGCAAACTGAAATTCCGGCGACCTGTTGACGCGTCGCCGGCGCAAATACAGAAAATACGTTCCCGCCGTGGTCAGGCCGGCACGTCCCACGCGAAGACGCGCTCGGTCACCCCGGCGATATTCTTGACGACGAGCGAGACTGTCCGCGCGCCAGCGGGCAGCGCGTCGAACCGGATCATGCCGGCCCGGTGATGCCCGCCGCCGCCCGTCCCGTCCCAGGCCACAGGCCTCAGCGCATTGCCACGCTCATCGCGCAATTCGACGAGCGCGAGCATATCGCCAGCCAGGTCCACCGAGTGGGTGTCCATTACAATCTCGAAGATGACCGGCCCGCCGCTTTTCAGTTGCCGCGGAATCACCTGCACCGTGACATTGCCGGCGCTATTCGTTTGTGGCGCAGCCATCGTGGACACGGCGTTGACGCCAGGCTGCGACGCACGCTCCGGCGTTCCCGGCGTAGCGCCACAGGCAGCCAGCAGTAATGCCACTCCGGCCACGCCGACCATCTGCATCGATCGATGATTCATGCTGTACTCGCTCTCCGATCACGCGCACCGCACTATAGCCGGGCGCTGCATGTGTAGCGCCCGGCGGATTGAAGCCAGCTGCCGAATGAGACTACCGCCTAATGCCGGTGAACCGGCTGCTCGCTAGCCGTGACCGGCGTCGTCGCGCCCTTCGGCATAGCGGCGGGCGTCTGGCGGCTCTCGTCCGCGCCATGCTCATGTCCCATCTGGCGCATCATCCAAATCATCGCCAGCGGGCAGATGAGCACCATCGCATACGGCACGAGCGCCGTCAACGAGCCAAACGAGACGCCCAGCAGGCTGACCGCGAGTATGAGCACCAGCGGAACCAGGCAGCAGGCGATCATCAGCAGAAAATGTTTCGCATCGCCCAGCCTCTGTGAGAGCTTCATCGTGACATCCTTTCGGTACGCCGGCGATCCGCCGGCAGCGGTGGATCCCTAAGCCATGGCGCCCACAAGCACGAACGAGCGGCGCAAGACCCGCCACGTGAAGTAAACACCTATCGCGTTGATGAGCAGTCCCACGGCGATTACCGGAAACTTCCATTCGTTGAGCGCCGCAGCGAAACCCGACATTCCGGACGCCCCGAGCAACGCCGCCAACGGAGCCAGATCGGCCACATGGTGCGCACAGCAAGCGATCATGCCGATCGTCGAGCCCATGGTACCGGCGCCCGACAGGGCCGCGTTCCCTGCCGAGGTTGCGGCATGCGCTCCAAGCCGCAAGAGCGTGTGCATGCCCACCTGGACACCGAAACCGAGCGCCACCAGTACAACCCAGCCAAGGTCCTGGCCAAGCTGATCGAACGCGTGGGCCGGTGAATTGGCCACTGACAGGATACCCAGATACAGTCCGAGCATGCCCGCCAGGCCGGCCATGCCGGCCAGTGCTGCCCACAACACACGTCGTTCCACGTCCACGCCGTCCCGGTTCATCGCCGCCCGGCCGAAACGCAACGCGAGCGCACGTGTACCCGGCCAGGCGATTGTCAATAACCCCGCCAGCACCAACCCGGCCGTGACCGGCCAGACCGTGCCGGCCGATGCAAGCGCGGACAGCACAAACAATAATCCGCTGCCGGCCAGCAGTGCCAGTGTTATCAGGGCGCATACGTCCTGCGCATCATACTCGCCCTGAGATAGAGCCGCGAGCGCCCGCCGGTAGATGGGCCATGCAGCCGCGGCGATCACCAATGCGGCGCCACCCGCCAGCCACCATGCGCCAACGAGCGCGCTGGCAATCAACACGATGGCCGCCGCCGCCGCAACAGTGCTGCGGGCCATCGCCGCCAACCGTTCCATGGGGCGCACCCCATCCAGAGCGTGCAACCCCAGTCCGGCGAGCGCTTCCTCCAGTGCCTCACGATCGACCTGCCCGGCGGGCGCGTCCACGCGTATCTGACCCGAGGCCAACTGTGCATCAACGGAGACGACACCCGCCACGCCGCCGAGTACACGCCGGACCGTCCGTGCGGAACTCGCATAGACCAGATCGGGGACGGCCAGGGTGGTTGATTCAAGCGGCACCGCATACCCGGCTTGCCGGACGGCGTCCGCCAACCGCGCCAGCGAGACACTGCCATCGACATACGTGATGATGGCGCGTTCGCTCGCGAAGTTTACCGACGCCCCGACCACGCCGTCGATGTGTGACAGGACGCCTTCAAGGCGCAGCGCGTTCGAAGCGCCTGTCATACCGGCAACCGGCAGGGAAACGGCCACCATATCCATGCCATTATTCTATGCCCAACGCCGCTCGGCCAACAGCGCCAACTCCACTATGTGGAACACGCAAAAATGCCTAGCTTTCGCTAGGCATGGAGTAAGCCAAATGGCGTAGTGGAGTGCGTCTAGCCGGGCGGCGCCGATTCACGCGGATCGGGCGGCAGCGGCAGAAACACTACGACCTTGGTGCCTTCACCGCTTACCGACTTGACATATACATGGCCGCCAAACAACTGGGCGCGCTCGTGCATCCCCATCAAACCGAAGTGTCCGGCGCGTGCGAATACTGCCGGCTCGTCCGGCGCATCGAAGCCCTTGCCGTCGTCCTCAATCGTCGCTTGCACGCCATCCGCGCCAAAGGCCAGCGTTACGCTGGCATGCGCCGCCTGCGCATGCTTGCGCGTATTCTGCAGCGCCTCTTGCACAATGCGGAACAGCACCAGCTCGCGCTCGCCGTCCAGCCGGCGTTCGTCGCCCTCGCAAACGAGCTGAGCGCCGGTGTCGCGCGCCAGCGTCTCCAGCGCGGGAATCAGGCCGAGCATATCCAGATACGTTGGTCGCAGGTCGCGCACGAATCGCCGCACCGAGTCGAGTGCGCCGCCAAGCATGCCGGTCAACTCATCGAGTCGCACGGCGGCGGCGGCCGGGTCCCGGTCCAGCACGCGGCGGGTCATGGTCGCGCGCTGCTGCAGTGCGATGATGGTCTGAATCGTGTCGTCGTGCAGTTCGCGCGCCAGGCGCTTGCGCTCGTCTTCCTGGCTGCGCGTGATCGCGGCGATATAGTTCTGCGTGGCCGCGCGGCCCGCTTCCACCTCGTGCGCCATGGCGTTGAGCGTCTCGCGCAGGTCCTCAATCTCACGTATACCACCTACCGACTGCTCGGCGGCACGGTAATTCCCAAAGGCAATCCGGTTGGCCACCTGGGCCAGCGCCTGCAGTGGGCGCACAACGTTGCGCACGCCAAAGTACAGCCCGCCGAGGGTCACAATCGCCACGCCGGCAAACAACAGCGGCAGCAGCACAGCGAACTGGAACATCGGCGTCACGACGTGGTCCCACGGCTCTTCAATCAGCAGCCCCCACCCGGTGCCGGCCACGGGCGCGTACCCGACGACCTGCTCGGCCGCATTGAGGTCGCGATGAAATGCCATCCCTGCTTCGCCGCGCATCACTTCGCGAATGCCTTCGTGGCCACCCAGGTCCTCACCCACGCGCGCTTCATCCGGGTGCAGGATGGTGTGGCCATGACTATCAACGAGGTACGCCGTGCCCTGGGGAACCACACGGGCAAGCTGGGGCAGGGTCAGCATGCCAATCAGTAACTGGCCATCGACAAGCGGGCGGACGACGAGCACATGCCAGAGGCCATTCTCTCGAAACGGGACGGAGAACGCGCCCGAGGCCGGTACGTACCTGGTTCGGCTGGCCCAGACGCCAACCGACGGTTCGGCGCGAACGATATGCCGCTCGGCGTCCAGCAGGGCAATACCGCCCTCAAAGGCCCGGGTGTCCCATGATCCTGGCTGATCGGGATCCAGACTAGCCAGATGCGCGGCATGGTCGCCGAGCAAGTCAGAGAGCCGATCGGACGCGGTGGCGGCCAACGCGCTGTCACGCTCGGCCACGAGGTCGCGCATCGCCATCTGGTGGCCGTTCACGCCCAGCATCGCGACGGCGACGAGCAGGACCGTGAAGGGCAGGATCGTCCAGAGCAGGATTTGGGTCCGCAGATCGCGCAGCATGTCAGTCCAGTGCGATCCACTTCTCGCGCACGGCGAACAACACAGCTTCGGTGCGCGTCGACACCTGCAGCTTGCTGTATACATTGGCGAGATGCCCCTGCACCGTGCGGTCGCTGATCGACAGCACGCTCGCAATCTGCCGGTTGCTCTTGCCCTGTGCCGCCAGACGCAGGACTTCCATCTCGCGGTCGCTGAGCGACTCAACCGCCTCATCACTCGACGGAGTGCCCGCGGCACGCTGCACGAGCTTCTTGGCGACCATGGGCGAGAGCGCAGACTCCCCCGCCATCAAGGCATGCACGGCGCGGACAAGTTCGGCCGGCGACGCCGTCTTGAGCAGGTAGCCGCTGGCGCCTGCCTGCAGCGCCGCAAAGATGTACGGCTCCTCTTCGTACGCGGTCAGGATCAGCACGTGCGTCGTGGGGCGCTGCTGTTTCACTTGCCGCGTGGCTTCCAGGCCATTCATCCGGGGCATCTGGATATCAAACACCGCCACGTCGGGCTGCAGGCTGGCGACCAACTCCACCGCCTCGGCGCCGTCACTCGCTTCACCGACCACGCGGATCGTCCCGTCTTCCTCCAGATACTCGCGAATCCCTTTGCGCACCACCGCATGGTCGTCAGCCAGCACCACACGAATGGGATCATTTTTGCTCGTCATAATCGCTCCTGTCAAAGTCTCCGCCGTTCATTGTACACGAGAAGCGAGGGGCGTAAGCAGACTTCGAGTAGGCCAAATGGCGTACCGCGCAAATAGCCGTTTGGCGCTGTACCGAAAGCCGCGGGGCGTGATAAACTATGACATCACTTAACCACAGGAGAATGGATTGATGAAGATCGGTCGAATTGCAGTTCTGATGTTGCCCTTGCTGGCGCTGGTTCTGGCCGCCTGCGGCGGTGCGGCTAGTACATCATCCACCAGCGCGGTCACCACGGTTACCGTCGAGGCCAAAGATTTTCAATTAACGCCCAACCGCATTGAGGCGAAAGTCGGACAGAAAATTCGCATCAACTTCAACAACAAGGGCACCGTACAACACGATTTCAGCGTGATGGTCATCCAGGCGAAAGAGATGAAGTCGCAGTCAATCGGCACGCACGATATGGGCGCGAAGACCGAGGAACCGCAGTTGCACGTCACCGCTCCGGGCGGAAAGAGCGGCTGGATTGAGTTTATTCCAACGAAGGCGGGCACCTACGACGCCTTCTGCACGTCACCGGGTCACCGTGACGCAGGCATGCGCGCACAACTGGTGGTGACCGAATAACGAGTCTGCGCCAGGCTACGAGCGCACTAATACTATTTCAACTTAGCCATGTCCTCATAGCGATTGCGCAAGTGCAACTGCCGCCCCCGCATCCCCTGGCCCCTTCTCCCCCGCGCGCGGGGGAGAAGGGGAAAAACTAACGGGGAGGTGCGCGGTGGCTACGCCGCCGCGCACCTCCCCGGAGACTTGCTCCCCCTCCCAGCGAAGCTGGGAGGGGGCTGGGGGGGAGAGCAGAATTTGGCGGTGTGCCGTGTGCTCATGCGATATGTACATGGGGACATTTTCAATTTGAAACAGTATAAAGTGCCCCGGGAGGGCAATATGAGCGTGGATAAGATTGCAGTCGGTATAGGCGGCGTTGCCGCCTTACTTTTTATTGCGTGGTTCTTCTTCGGCAAGCGGCAGACGGTCGTCGCCGTCGAGTCGAGGGTACGAATCACGGTGGATGGCGGCTACACCCCTGAGGCGATCACCATCAAGCGTGGCCGCACAGTGCGGCTGGAATTCTTGCGCAAGGATGCCAGTAGTTGTTTGGAGGAGGTGGTCCTGCCAGAGCTCGGCGTGCGTCGGCACCTGGCGCTAAACGAGACGACCCCGATTGACATCACCGCTGACCGGGTGGGGGAGTTTGCGTTTTCATGCGGCATGAATATGTACCACGGCAAGATCATCGTGGTGGAGTGAGAACTCATGACACACCAGATCTCGCTCAAACTGAATTTGCACGGGGCGGATAGCGCATCGGCGGCAAGCAGTTTGGAGTCGGTCATTCGCGACATTCCCGCCGTGTCGAACGTATCGCTCAACCCAATCACGGAAACGCTCGTTATCGCCTATGACGATGAGCGGGGAAACCCGGAAATGTTCATCACGCGCGTTCGCGCCGTGCTCGGCATCGACGCAACAGTAGTCAACGAAGAGGAACCTGCTCACGATCACGAGCAGATGCTGCGCGAGAGCGAGTTGCGTGCACTGCGCCAGAAGGTCGTGATCGGAGCGGTCCTTTCCGCTGCGATTGTGGCGGGTGCGTTCACCCCCATTCTGCCCACCCAGTGGGCCAATATAATTCTGTGGGGCATGACCACCCCCGTTGTCGCGTACGTCGGCGGGCAGTTCTTCATCTCGTGCTGGCGCGGCCTGCGGCATCGCAACGCCAACATGGACACGCTGGTGGCTGTCGGCACGGGCGCCGCCTACGGCTATTCAGCGCTGATCACGTTAGCGCCCGGGGTTTTGGGCGCTGTGGAGGCGCAAACCTATTTCGACGTGGCCGCAGTCGTCATCACGCTGGTCATGCTCGGCAAGTATTTCGAGGCGCGCGCCAAGACCAGCGCCAACGATGCGATCCGCCGCTTGCTGGCGCTGGGCGCCAAAACTGCGCGGGTGCTGCGCGACGGGGCGGAGGTTGACCTGCCGCTGGAACAGGTGGTGGCAGGCGACCTCATCTTGGTCCGCCCTGGTGAGAAGATCCCGGTGGATGGCGACGTGTTGGATGGCGCATCGACCGTGGATCAATCCATGGTGACGGGTGAGAGCATCCCGGTGGAAAAAGGGCCGGGCGATCCGGTCATCGGCGCGACGATTAACAAGACGGGCGCGTTCCGATTTCGCGCCACCAAGGTGGGTCAGGATACGGTTCTGGCCCAGATCGTGCGACTGGTCTCGGAAGCACAGTCGTCAAAAGCGCCCATCCAGCGGCTCGTCGATCAAGTCACGGCTGTCTTCACGCCCGTAGTGATCATGCTCGCCATCGCGACCTTTACGGTCTGGTATGTATTTGGACCGCAACCATCGGCAAGCTACGCGTTCGTCAATGCCGTGGCCGTGCTCGTCATCGCGTGTCCCTGCGCGATGGGTTTGGCGACACCGACGTCGATTATGGTTGGCACCGGCAAGGGCGCCCAGTACGGCATCCTGATCAAAGACGCCGAAAGCCTGGAGCGCGCGGAACGCGTGCAGGCGATCATATTCGACAAAACCGGCACACTCACCGCCGGCAAACCGGTCGTCACCGATTTGCGCGGGAATGAGACGCAGGTGTTATCGCTGGCCTACGCGCTGGAAAAGCAGTCGGAGCACGCGCTCGCGGAGGCAATCAACAGCCGTGCACGCCAACTGCATATTGCTGCGCTGGACGCGAGCAACTTCGAGGCCGTGGCGGGGCGGGGCGTGCGCGCCACGGTCAACGGGCAAACCGTCTTGCTCGGCAACCGCGCCTTGATGGATGAAAACAGCGTCCCGCTCGGCGAGTTTGCACCGGCACTGGCGGAGCTTCAGACCGGGGGCAAGACGGTAATGGCGGTTGCGGCAGACGGCAAGACAGTCGGGCTGATCGCCGTAATCGACGAGCCCAAGCCGAGCGCATCCGAGGCGATAGCGGCATTGAAAAAGATGCACGTCAGGACCTTGATGATTACCGGCGACAACCTGAGCACGGCGCAGGCGATCGGCAGACAGGTCGGCATCGATCAGGTCGTCGCCAATGTTCTGCCGCAGGACAAGGAACAGCACGTGCGCGCGCTCCAGCAAGAGCGCATGGTTGTGGCGATGGTCGGCGACGGCATCAACGACGCGCCGGCCCTGGCGGCATCCGATCTCGGTATCGCCATGGGCACCGGAACCGACGTCGCCATCGAAGCCGCCGGCGTTACCCTGATGAACGGCGATCTGCGCTCCGTCCCCGCGACCATCCGGCTCTCGCGCGCGACGATGAGCAATATACGCGAGAACCTGTTTTGGGCCTTTGGCTACAACATCGCGCTCATTCCGGTGGCGATGGGTGTACTCTATCCGTTCTTTGGCTGGCTGATGAACCCGATCCTCGCCGGCGGCGCGATGGCGTTCAGTTCGTTATCAGTCATCTTGAACGCGCTGCGTTTGCGCCGATTCAAGGTTAGCTGATGACCAGCAGCGGGAGATACATCCCCGCGCTCAGATTCAAAGCTCTGACGCCGCTGTTCGATCCCGCCGTGCGCCTGCTGATGCGCGAGGCACAGTTCAAGCGCCAGTTGATCGCGCAAGCACGCATCAAGCCGCACATGCGGGTGCTAGACATGGGCTGCGGCACGGGGACACTGGCCGTGATGATCAAACAAGCACAGCCGGATACCGAGGTTGTGGGGCTGGATGGCGACCCGCAGGTGCTGGCGTTGGCGCGCGCCAAAGCAGCCCGGGCCGGGGCGGGTGTACGGTTTGATGAGGGAATGGCATCTCTGTTACCGTATTCAGAAGGCTATTTTGACCGCGTCGTTTCCAGCCTGGTCTTCCATCACCTCGATGCGACCGGCAAGCGGGAGGCGCTGAGCGAGATATTTCGTGTCTTGACCCCGCGCGGGGAGTTGCATGTGGCCGACCTGGGCAAGCCGCACAATGTGTTCGCCTACGCCGTTTCACGCATCATACGTCGGCTCGAACACGCATCCGAGAATATCGACGGTCGCTTGCCGGAACTGTTCCAACGGGCCGGCTTTGAGTCGGTCGCTGAACCCACACGCTTTATGACGATTGTGGGGACGCTGGCGCTATATCGCGCACAGAAATCCGGCCGCACCGCATAGGCCGGCGGGGCACTCAAAGAGTCTCCAAAGGCATCAGGGCAGCGTGCGATGTGCGCCACCGCAAGGAGGTACGTATGACAGAACAAGAAGGCCGCGCGCAAAGCACATTCCTTATGCGGCGCAAGCTCATTCGCACGTTAATCGGCTTCTCCGTCGCATCCACGCTCGGTGGCATATTGGTGCCGGTCATCGGATACCTCTGGCCCAAAAGCGCAGCGGCCAGCTATGCCGGCCCGGTCGTTGTAGGGAATGCAGCCGAATTTCCGCCCGGCAGCGGCACGGTGGTCAGCGTCAACAGCAAACCCGTGATCGTAGTCAACACCAAAGCGGGCGGCCTGAAAGCATACTCGGCCATCTGCACCCATCTGGGGTGCGTAGTCTACTGGCATCCGCAGAAGAATGTCATCCACTCCCCCTGCCACGATGGGCTATTCAATCCCGTGAACGGATCGGTGATTTCGGGACCACCTCCGCGGCCACTACCAGAATACGAACTGACCGTCAGAGAAGGCAAGGTAATTATCGGAAAGGCGCGTGACCGCATCTACGGCGCGTAAGAGATTTTCCGGGGCAGCATCCCGGCACTGGATTCAATGTCGGCCCATCCACTAAGCGGAATAGGGCGCGTGCCGTGGCCATCGGCCGCGTTTCAGCCGAGCGCCAGCTACTTCAGCGCAGAAGGGCATTGCAGAGCGGTTGGCATCACCACTTGCTCCAGGAGATACAAATGCGTTCGGGCGCCTTGCGCGTGGTACTGTTCACCGGATTATTCATCATGCTCCCGGCATGTTCAGCAGCTGCGACTCCCACGGTGACTCCAGCCAGTGCGGCGCCTGTCGCCACGGTCACCCCAACGTATGCTCCGACTCGCGTCGCGGCCACCGCAGCGCCGAATCCATCACCGGCGCCGCCTGCCGCGCAGGCTCGTTCAGCATCGTTACTTGTCCAGGGCAACGCTCCGCACTGGTCGCAGGGATCACAGGGTATCGTGGCGGCAATGCGGTTCGAACCGTATCCGCCAAGCCTCAGCAATGCGATCACGTTCAGCCTCGCGCTTTCAGACGATGCGGGCCGGCCGATCGCGGACGCAAGCGTGGAACTGAGACTTGTCGAAGCGATGAACGGCATGGAGGGCGAGCACGACGAATACGTCGTCGTACCGCTTGAAAACCGGGGCGGCGGAGTCTACACCGGGCGTATGACCGCCACGCAACCCGAATACGTGCTTACGGGCATGTCGCTGAAGATTCAGCGAGGCGGGCAGCCCGCAGCGTTCGCACTGGAAAAGAGCGACTTCGGGCAATAGGCGGCATCGGCCATGATGATGCGTCGCAGGAAATACGAGTGCGCGCAGCCCATACCTGAACAAGCTCGAACCAGTCTACATCTGCGGCGAAGAGTTGCAGATCGTCGAAACCGACGTGTTCGAGCGTGGTTTGCGCATCGTCCGGCAGAGACGCCCGAGCGCGCCCCGTTCCAGAGCCTTCCCGCACCTATTTCCCGGGGTGTTGCGCCGCTCTGATTGTGGCGGCCGATTGAACGGACAGCGATGCCAGACGGGCGTGCAGTGCGTGCCGCGATTTGTCTCAGAGAGCCCATTGTCAGGCGCACGGTGCTACCCTGACTTGAAGGCCTGATCCACGTCGCTACCGTGTATGCTGCCGTAAGCAATGCACCAGGTACGTCCCATCGCTGTTCTCGACCCCATGCGTTTCGTGCCCGAAGCCGGGAAAGCGGCGATCCCAGGCTTGCAGCGCGCGCAGGTACCCCAGGCACGGACCGTCGCTGGCACCGGCGTTTTCGCCGGGCATTAGCATCGGAATACCGGGCGGATACGGCACCACACCCGTGGCCACGACGCGATTGGCCATCTCATCAACCGGCACCGGCTCCACCTCGTTGTACACGAGCTTCGAGTAAGTATCGGCCGGCGTGAACTCCGGCACGGGCAGCGTCGAGAACGCCGCCGCCTGCAATTGCAGTTGTCCCGTATCCTTCATCTGTGCGAACATCTCACCGGACAAATCGCGCAAGCCCATCCCCGCATAGCGAGCGGGCGCGACCGCGAGAACGGCAGGCAACACGTCCTCGAGCGGAGCATTGGCGTCGTAGTCGTCCTTGAACTTCAGTAGCGCGTTGATCAGCGTGCCATACTTGCCCTTGGTCACGCCCAGCGAAAAGAGAAACAAGATCGTGAAGTCCGTGGTCTTCTCGACCACGATACCGCGCCGGGCGAGATATGCGGTGACGAGCGTCGCCGGAATGCCGGTTGCCTCGAGGGAGCCATCAGGGGACACGCCGGGCGTCACAACCGAGACCTTAACCGGGTCGAGCATACAGTAGCCGTCTTCCAGACCTGAGAATCCGTGCCAGGCCTCGCCAGGGTGCAGCACCCAGCAGTCGGGGTTGCCGATCAACAGAGCGTCGGGCGCGTCCTCAAACGCGATCATCTGGCCCGTGGCCGGATCGCGCACGTTGTCGGCATTCCAGGTGCTGAAGAACCAGTCGCCCTGCTTCTGGTAGTCGCGCCGATCCCGGCGCAGCGCCTTGCGAAAGGCCACGGCCTCGGCAATCGCTTCGGTCGTCAGGGTTAGGCCGCCCGCGCCGTCCATCATCGCCGCCGAAACCTCGTTTGACACGATGATGGCATACTGCGGAGACGTGCTGGCATGCATCATGAACGCCTCGTTGAAGCGCCGGTGCTCCACCGGCTTGCGCCCGTCGCGCACGGCGATCAGCGACGCTTGCGACAACGCCGCCAACAACTTATGAGTGGATGTGCTCATGAAGATCGTCGGACCGTCGCGCCGGTAGTCCTTCGGATCGCCGTACATAGCGAACCGATTCTGGTATAGCGGGTTGAAACGTGCGTGACCAAACCATGCTTCGTCGAAGTGAATTCGATCCACGCTCTGGTCGAGCAGATCGATGACGCGCGGCACGCGATACGTCAGGCCATCGTAAGTGGAATTGGTGATGATCGCGTGGGCGGCGCTCCGGGTTTTGTCGTGCGCCAGCGGGTTGGCCTCTATCGCCGCCTTGACAGCATCCGGCGCCAGGCGCTCCGGATAGATCGGTCCGATCATGCCCAGGTGGTTGCGCGACGGCAGCAGATAGGTCGGAATCACGCCGGTCAGGGTCAGCGCCTGCTCGGTGGATTTGTGCGCGTTGCGATCGCACAACGCGTAGTCGCCGCGGGTCACGGAGGACATCATGATCACTCGGTTGGCGGTGGACGATCCGTTGGTGACTGTATAGGCGCGGTCGGCGCCAAAGACGCGGGCGCAGTATCGCTCGCTCTCCCCGATCGGGCCGCTGTGGTCCAGCAGTGAGCCAAGTTCGCCCACGGAGATCGACAGATCCGAGCGCAGCAGATTCTCGCCGAAGTAGTCGTAGAATACGCGCCCGATCGGCGACTTCAGGAACGCCGTGCCGCCGGTATGCCCCGGCGTGTGCCACGAGTATTCATACACCTGCGCAAACGCGATCAGCGCCTTGGTCAATGCGGGCACGATCGCATCGCGATAGCGGCGCAGCGCGGCTACCACCCGTCCCGCAATGAAGAAGGTGGTATCCTCGAGCATCCAGATCATCTCGTCCGCTTCGCGCATCACGTCAGCCGTGATGCTGTCGGCGTCATTGCGCTCGGCCATGAGAAAGATCGGGAGATGAACGTTGCGCGAGCGGATCAGCGCAATCAGCGCCCGCGCTTTGTCGTGTGTCGCGTCGTCGCTCAAGCTCCAGTCGACCAGTACACCCTGTATCGACGGATCGGACAGCACGACGGCCCGCCCGTCATCGGCCGAGGTCGCCTCGACGACGTCCACGCTGCGGTCGCGCAGTTCCTTCGCCAGCGCCCGCGAGGCGCGCCCGCTGGCGGACTGTTCCGCAAGTTCGTCGTCGATCATTAACACTTTTTGACTGATGAGTCGTTCGCCAGATTGCATGAGCTTTCCTGTAGCTGCCACAAGTGCGGTTGGATGCGCGTCACCGTGGTCCGCCAGCGCACCGGAACCGATCCCGCGCGCCACGCCCGGATTGGCCGGGCAACCACCATGGTGTGGGTTCTATTCAGAGATGTCGTTCGCGAGAGCAGCGCATGGTGCGGCTCTAAATTGATGTGCGCCCGCCATCGACTGTCCAGGCGGCGCCGTTGACATAGCTGGCCGCGTCCGACGTCAGGAACAGCACGACCTGTGCCACCTCTTCGGCCGTGCCGTAGCGGCCGGTTGGGTTGCGCGCCTGGTTGCTCCGTGCCACCGCGCTCGGGTCAGCCGGATTGGACATCGCCTCCAACGACGTCATCATGCGCGTCTGAATGGGCCCCGGGCAGACCGCGTTGACTCGCACGCCGCTGCGCCCGCACTCGCCGGCCGCCGTGCGCGTGAGCCCCAGAATCGCGTGCTTGCTGGCGACATACGCCGCGAGCCCCGGCGCGCCGACCAGGCCGGCCACAGACGCCGTGTTGACGATGCTGCCGGACTTCTGCGCGAGCATGACGGGCAGAACATACTTCAGGCCGAGGAAGCAGCCCTTCACGTTGACCGACAGCACCCGGTCGAACATCTCTTCCGGGTAGCTTGTCAACGGCGACACGATGCCCTCGATGCCTGCATTGTTGAAGAACGCATCGATGCGCCCGAACGATTCCAATGCCGACGCCACGTAGCCCTGCACATCGGCGGCGGAGCAGACGTCGGCCTGCGCGAAGCGCGCTTTCCCGCCGCCCTTTTCCACCAATGCCTGCGTCTCGGCACCCAGCACGGGATTGTTGTCGACCACCAGCACATTGACGCCCGCGCCGGCAAAGGCCAGGCAGGCGGCCCGGCCGATGCCCGCGCCACCGCCAGTCACCACAGCAACTTTCCCGGACACGCCCATTGGAGTTACCCCTTTCGCAGATAGTCGTGAATCACACGCCCAAACGGCAAAACAAAATCGACGCGCCAGTAAAAGCCTTCCAGCATCTCGATCACGGGCAACCGGTAGACGGGCGCCTGGGCATTGGCCCGCAACTCAATCGTCGCCCCGCCTGACCAGCACTCGCGGACCTGAACGTCGCTCAAGGTGCGTGCGGTCAACTGGCGGATCGCCGTGCTGCCGTCCGCGTTGGGCACGACCTTCAGGTTAATATTGGTGCGGAAATCGCCATACCGGTTGAGCGCGTCCGCCGGCGCCCGCTGCTGCTTGTACGGCAGCGTGACGGTAATCACGTCGATGCCATTGCGCGTCACCGTGCCGACGAACAGATCCTCGCGCGCCTCGAGGCGAGGCTGCCCGCCCTTCTTCGGCTGGCCGTAGATCTCGCGCCCGGCCGCGACCGCGCCGTCATTGCTCAAGAACAGGTACGGCGAGTAGACGCCCGCAATGTCGGTGCCGGGCAGGCGCACCGGAATCTGCACCGCGGATTCGTCATAGTGGCCGAACCAGTCGGTGTCATTGGCGTGATACAGATGAACGATGACAACCTCCCCGGTAAGTTCCAGCGGTTCGGGGACTAGCCGGCGCGCCGCCTCGGCGTTGGTGCGGTAGAAGGCGGTCAGAATCTCGCAATTGCGGTACTGTATCGGCAGGCGCGGCACCAGCGGGTTATCGAACGGTGTTTCAAACACGGACTCCACGTCCGGGAGATCCATGCGCAGACTCCTTTCTACCGCACATTGACGGCAAGCAGCGCTTCGGAGACGTCTGTTGCTGGCACGTATTCTACACGCGTTTCATACACTGTCCAGAGCCGCAGCAATTCTCATTTTGGAGTCGGCTGCCAATATGCCCCCTCAGCCCCTGCCCCTGCTCCCCCGCGCGCGCGGGGGAGCAGGGG
>JACRMK010000082.1 GCA_016235055.1 Chloroflexota bacterium
GTATAGACCAGAATGAACAAGAGCTTGTCGGCGGCGGTTGAGAGTGCGGGATGTCGGCCAGCACCGGGGGCTCGCTGTCGACGCTGCCGACGCCGGCGCGACTTCGGCAAACACAACGCAAAAACCACCACGAGTTCATCAAACTCGCGACGCGTTAGCCCGGTCAGTGTCAGAAAATCTTTAGGGTTCCTTTTGAGCGTCTCGTAACTCAACATGCATAGTAGGATACCTTATTTTGAATAGAGTCTATTGTGAAATGTTGTGGCCTGGTCCCAGCCGTTGGGCGGCTTGGCGAGGGAGTCGTAAACAGCCTGCTCATGCCATTTGATCCCCGCGAATGGGTTTTGATGTTCGTGCTCCATGCCGAGCACGTGCCCGAGTTCGTGGAGCGCGGTGCCACGGCCGTACGGCGTAGTGAGATTCCAGCCGTACACCGTGGTCGGCTCATTCAGGGGCACGTTCAACACCTCCCGCCCGACCGCCGAGGCCGAGCTGCCGTCGGCCGTCGAATAGCCGATGCGTACTTCGGCCTCACTCAGTTGATCGACCTCCTGAAACTTAAGACCGATTCCAACGGCTTTCCACTTGTTGAACGCGTCACGAACCGCATCCGCCTGCGCCTTCGGAACGGCGAAGTGCCCCGAGCGGAAGAAGCCATAGTGCAGCACCGTCCCGTTCATCCATTTGGCTCGCGAAAGGATGATCGCTGCAGCTCGGCGCGGGTCGGCGGTTACAGACGCGGGAAGTTGAGGCGCCGTCCGCGGCAACATCCGGCAAAACGGCTTCTGACCCTTTTTCGATGCCGCAGCCCTGGACGACGTAGTGCTTCGAGTACGTGCCATTGACAGACCCTCCTGTTAAAGTGGTTGACAACGATCCGGTACTGGACATATGTCACGTGCCGTTCTCATCCGGCCAACTCTACGGGATGTTATTCCGTATGGGGCCGGACCACTTAGGCCTTCTGGTTGCGGGCTAAGGCGGGCATCATCTGTGCGGCGGGCCTATATCGAGTCACGCTCCTTTCCGGCCCCGTACGAGTACGGTTTGATATTACCATAGGCTTGCAGGAGCGCCTTGTTTAGTCCATTGTGGGCGGATCGCAGGACCTTCCGTTATTGCGCAAGCGCCGATCAAACAGAATAATGCCGTGCCGGGCGACCTCGCTATCGCGAGTTAGCGGGCAGCGTCGCGTGCCGTAACCGACCGCGCCGTCAATTGAGCGGGAAGCCGCCGCGTCTATGGATACATCTTCTCCAACATCCGGGGATATGCGATTGCCTCGCGCAGGTGGTGAATGTCGGTGATCCAGGTCACCGTGCGTTCGACGCCGAGTCCGAAGCCGACGTGCGGCACGCTGCCGAAGCGTCGCAGATCGAGGTACCACTGGTACGGCTCGCGCGGCAGGTTGTGCTCCTTGATGCGCTGCTCCAGCAGTTCGAGGCTCGCCGTGCGCTCGCCGCCGCCGATGATCTCGCCGTAACCCTCGGAGGCGAGCAAGTCGGCGCTGAGCGCCTTGTCCGGCTCGTTGGGATCCACTTCCATGTAGAACGCTTTGACTGCCGCCGGGTAGTGGTGCACGAACACCGGCCGGTCGTAGCGCAGCGAGAGCGCCGTCTCCTGCGGTGAGCCGAGGTCGTCGCCAGGGATCATGTGCACGGAGGCGTCCTCCTGCGCGTTCAGCCACGTCACCGCATCGTCGTAATGCAGGCGCGGGAATGGCGGCAGGATCGACTCCAGCTTCTTCGTGTCGCGTTCGAGCACCTTCAGTTCTTCCTGCCGCGTCTCCAGCACCCGCGCGACGATGTACGCGATGAACTGCTCCTCCAGCGCCAGCAGGTCGTCGAGGTGCGCGTAGCACCACTCCGGCTCGACCATCCAGAACTCGGTCAGGTGCCGGCGCGTCTTGGACTTCTCCGCGCGGAACGTCGGGCCGAAGCAGTAGACCTTGCCGAGCGCGGCGGCGTTCGCCTCGTTGTATAGCTGGCCCGACTGCGTCAGGTACGCCGGCTCGCCGAAGTAGTCCACGGCGAACAGCGTGCTGGTGCCTTCAACCGCATTCGGCGTGAAGATCGGCGTGTCGACGTTGATAAAACCGTTGGAGTCAAGGAAGTCGCGGATCGCCTTGATCACCGTGGCGCGAATCTTCAGGATCGCGGCTGGGCGCGCGTGCCGCACCCACAGGTGACGGTTCGCCATCAGGAACTCGATGCCGTGCTCCTTCGGGCCGATCGGGTAGTCCTTCGCCAATTGGACGATGTTCAGCCCGCTCACACTCAACTCGTAGCCGCCGGGTGCGCGCGGGTCGGCACGCACTTCGCCGGTCACGCTGAGCGACGACTCCTGGCTGGCCGCTTTCGCGGCGGCGAACACCTCCGGCGTGACGGCTTTCTCGAACACGGTGGCCTGAATCAGCCCGGTGCCGTCGCGCACCTTCAGGAACTGCAGGCGGCCCTTGTCGGTCTTGTCCGCCAGCCAGCCGTCCAGTGTGACCGTCTGCCCGACGTGGTTGGCGATATTCTTGATGTGTACCTGGTCAGTCATAGGTGTCTCCTGCGATGAAATGACGAAAACAATCCGCGAATAACGCGAATCGACACGAATCAAAACTACCGGCGCCCTGCCACATAAACGGCAGAGGACAATATCTGTGCAGTGTCCGTTGTCACGTCGATTATACCGTATTCATGCGCGTCGCGGCCACTCTCCAAACGCTCCGTGAATAGCGGCAAGCTGCCGGAGCGCACCAGCCGGACATACAGTGTAGGGGCGCATCGTGATGCGCCCACGAGCCAGGCGGCCGAGCATCGCACTCTTTGGGGTGTCGCGAGCCGTCCCTACGCTGACTCCGACATTAGACGGTTACGACAGTTTTGCGGTATGGCCGCGCGCATCACGGACTTCCGATACCTCTGAGATGTTCATGGCTCACCGCAACCGTTCGCGCGCCCGCGCGAAGATCGCGTCGAACATCGGCGCGGTCAGGCGTTTGGTCTGCGTGTTCTGGCGGCTCGGATGATAGGTGGCGATGAGCGTGTACGGTCCGATGACGTACTCCGCGCCGTGTGCGAAGCGCGGGCGCGGCGACGGCAGTTCGACGCCCGACTCGGCCAGCGCGACCAGCAGGCCGTCAAAGCCGATCTTGCCGAGCGCGATGATGACCTGCAAACGCTCCAGTAGACGCAGGTGATCGATCAGGTACGGGCGGCAGTGCGCGATCTCGCCCGGCGTCGGCTTGTTGTCCGGCGGCGCGCAGTGCGCCACCGCCACGATATACAGATCGCGCAGCGTCAGGCCATCGTCGCGGTGCGTCGAGTGCGGCTGGCTGGCGAAGCCGGCGCGATGCAGGGCGGGCGTCAGGAAGTCGCCGGAGCCGTCGCCGGTGAACATGCGGCCCGTGCGGTTGGAGCCGTGCGCGCCGGGCGCCAGCCCGACCATCAGCACGCGCGCCTGCGGATCGCCGCAGGCGGGCACCGGCTTGCCCCAGTACTCCCAGTCGCGGAACGCCGCGCGCTTCTCGCGGGCCATCCGCTCGCGGTGTGCAACGAGGCGCGGGCAGAGCGTGCACGCCACAATGCGGCGATTGAGCGCATCCAGCGACGAAACACGGCGAGGCGACTCGCTCATGCGGCCGGTGCCTTTCGGCGGAAGCGCGCCGGCAGCAGCAGGCGCAGCGTGTCGCGGTCCTCCGCGCTAAACGTGCGCGTGCCGAGCAGCACAGCGGCATACTCCAACAGCGCCAGCGGCATCGCGCCGAGGAACGCCCAGTCACCCAGCCCCCACATCGCACCCCAGCCGGCCAGCACGCCGCCCATTGCCGCCGCGCCGAGCGCCGGCCGCCAGAGCACGTCGAGCCAGTTCACGTGCCCGACGTGGTTGCGCACGCCCCGGTAGAACAGCGCCAGCAAGACCAACTCCGAGCCGATCGTGATGACGGCCGAGGCCTGGTAGCTGAAGATTGGGATCAACAGCAGGTTCGCGCCGATGTTGAAGATCGCGCCGATGACAAACGTCCAGGTCAGGAACTTCTGCTGGTTGACCGCGATCAGGACGTAGTGGGTGATGTTGTTGATGAACGAGAACGGCAGGAAGCCGATAATCAGCCGCAGGGCGATCGCCGAGTCGGGCAGGAACTTCTCGCCGCCGAAGACGAACATGATGAAGTCAGACCAGGCGAACGAGAAGACCATGATCGGCATCGCGATGACCAGCAGGTACTTCAGTGATTTCAGGTACGCCCGCATCAGCGCGTCCGGCGCGCCCGCCGCGTAGCGCGACAGCACCGGGAACAGCGCAATCGTGAACGTCGATGGCAGGATGTTGATCCCTTCGAGGTACTTGTACGTCGTCGAATACATTCCGACCGGCACGTTGCCCTTCATCTGCTGGAGGATCAGCACGTCTACGCGGTTGAACAGCCGCGAAAGCATGTCGTTCAGCATGAGCGGGTACGAACTGCGCACCAGGTCGCCGGAGAACTGCGCCGAGAACTCCGGGCGCGGCACGAACTGCCGCCGCGCGAAGATCGCCAGCAGGATCGCCAGGGTCGCCACGTTCGTCGCGATATTCGCGCCCGCCAGCCCGACGAACCCGTACCCGGCCAGCAGCACGAGCGTGCCGACCGTGACCTTCATCAGCGTCGTGATCACCGTCACGACCGCCGGGTATTCCATCTGCTCGCTGGCGTAGAAGATGGCGCTGAGCGAGGCCGCCATGCTCGACGGCACCAGACCGATGAACAGCAGCCAGATCGCCAGCGCCGTGTCGGCCGACTGCCCCGACGCCCACAGGTATGCGGCCAGCAGCGGCACGAGCGCGGCGATCAGCATGAAGCGCATGATGCCGGTGTTCGACAGGTAGCGGTTGGCCAGCCCGCGCTCGCGCGACACGTCGCGCGTGACGAGCGTGCTCAGGCCGAAGTTGACGACGATGTCGCAGTAGCCGATGATCAGCGTCGCTGCCGCCAGCTTGCCGGCGTTCTCGACGCCGAGCACGCGCAGCATGTAGAGCGTGAAGACCGTGTCGATGCCTTTGTTCAGCAACTGCGCCAGCATCGGGAACGCCGAGTTCTTCAGCACGCGCGACGCCGAGCGGTCATGCTCGGCATGCGCCACCGGCTTGCGAAGCGACCAGAGCGCGTAGCCGCTCGTCAGCAGCAGCGCCATCAGCGCAAAGAACGAGATCGCACCGCCGAGCCGGAACGAGAGCGGATTGTAGCGGAAGCGCACCGTCTGCCAGTTAGGTCCCGGCGCAAGTTCAACAGCCCGGAAGTTGCCATTGGCCGTGACGATCGAACGTTCCAGTTCGCTATTGTATTCTGACGAGACAAACACCTGCCAGCCATCGAAATTTGCATCGGACAGCACGAGCCATTCCGAGCATGTAACGTAAACGTCGATCACCACCTCGGTTGCTGTGTATTTTCGGATCTCGGGCGCAGGCAGAGGTGAGCACGACCCCCATCCCAGGTTCTCGGCTCTACCTTCAAACGGAAGTAGGATATTGAGACGCGGATCAAGGCTCTTCAATTGATCAAGTGACTGCAGACGGTATGAATTAGTGCTTGGGATAACGAACGCGCGCGGCATGACCTGCTCATTCTGATAGATGTTCAGTTCGCCGGTGTAGACGCGCGTGAACTTCGGCAGGCCGGACAGGTCCTGCGTCGTCAGCACGTACTTCACGTTCGCCAGATCGACCAACGCCGATTCGAGCGAGCCGCGCCAGTAGAACGGCGCGATACGGTTGTAGATCAGCTCGCCCTGCGTCTCGACGAGGCTGATCCAGTCATAGTACTGCTTCGGGATGATCGAGTCGTAGCCGCGAATATCCTGCAGGCCGTAGAACATGCCGACGTTGGCGTTGAACACCTTCTCGCCCGGCTTGTCCAGCGTCGCGATGCGGAACAGCGATTTGTCCTGCTGGAGGAACTGCACGGCCGGCGGCGTGAACTTCAGCAGCGCGGGATCGGCGGCGGTATAGAACCCGTTGCCCGCGATGAACAGGTCGGCCACGACCAGCGCGGCTGCCGCCAGCGGCCAGCCGCGCGTCGCGCGCCGCGCCAGCAGGACGATCCCGCCCGACGCCATCAGCAGCAGCGCGAGCTTGAGCAGGTTGATCGCTTCGTACGAGAAGAACGCGCGCGCGTCGGGGTAGGCGCGCTGCGCCAGATCGGAGCCGCGCAGGACGCGCTCGGCCACGGCCAGGAACGGTCCCGGCACAAACTGGCTCGCCCCGAGCACCAGCAGCAGCGCACCGCCCGCACCAAATGGCAGCCAGCCCCACAGCCGGTGTACCCGCTGGCGGTCGAGCAGCCACTGCGCCCCGACGCCGGCCAGCAGGGCGACGCTCAGCGTGAACGGGTAGACCCAGCGGAACGGGCTGTGCAGTTGGCTGAAGCCGGGCAGCGTGTAGAACAGCAGCGCGTACAGCGGCGTGCCGAACACGAACGCCAGCGAGAGCGCCGCCAGCACCGCCAGCGGCAGCACCGGCGCGAGGTACGGCGCATCGGGTTTTCGGTTGTGTAGGCGCGCGGCAACCGCGATCAGCGCCAGCAGCAGCGGCAGGATGCCGATGTACGCGCCGGCCTCGACATAGTTCTTGATGCCCCAGAAGACCGTGCTGGCCGGCTGGCCGTTCGCATCCTGCGTGAACGGCTGCACCTCGCGCGTCCACCAGTCCACAAAGCCATGATGCGACGGGTTGCCGTAGAAGTCGGGGATGAAGAAGGTGGCGATCTGGCGCACCGGATACGCATACCCGGCAATCGTGGTGTACGGCTGGGAGCCCTCGCGCGCCGAGTGCGAGACCAGTTCAAAGAGCGGAACGATCTGCAACGCCGCCAGCGCCGTGCCTAGTGCGACGAGCGCGATCAGCGGCAGCCCCGCGCGCAGCAGCCACGCCGCGCGCGCGCGCCAAGCCCCGGCGTTCGCACCCGAAGCGAGACCGCGCCACGCGCCGTAGAACGCCATCACGAGCAGATTGTAGTAGCTGACCTCGACGTGCCCGGCCAGGTACGAAACGCCGAGCAGCAGCGCGCCGGCCGCGATCCAGCCAGCCACCACGCCGCCCCGCGCCCCGTGGTACTGCGCCACGACCAGCTTCTCCACGACGAGCAGCAGCAGCGGCAGCCAGCACGCCGCGCTGATGACCATCGGGAAGACGACCGAGACGAGGAGGAACGCGCTGAACTGGTACGCCAGCGCGGCGATCAGCGCCGGCACGGTATCCAGGCGATGTGCGCGCGCGAAGAGGTACATAGCCGCACCCGCGATGCCCAGTTGCAGCGCGACGAACCAGCCAAACGCCAGTTCGACCGGCATCACGAAAAAGAGCGCGAAGAACGGATACAGCGCAGACTGCTGGCCCGCCGCCAGAAACGGCAGACCGGTGAAGAGGTTGGGGTTCCAGAGCGGCAGTTCGCCCTGCCGCACGGTATTTACGATGAACTGCTTCCAGGCGTAGTTCTCCAGCAGCAGGTCGGACAGCAGATCGTTATGCGGGACGGTCACGCCGACCTGCGCGGCGTAGGCGCTCCATGGCGGGAACGCAAAGAGGTTGTCGGCCGGCACGAGTGTGCGCCCGCCCAACGTAACAGGCCAGAGGTATGCGATTGCGAGAAGGAAGAAGACCGGCAGGACCAGGCGGTCGGACCGTTTCACGCCCCTCACCCACCGGCGACGGTGCGCCCGAAGCGGTAACGCCAGCGGATCTCGAGCACGCGGAACGCGCCCTCGAGCTTGACGCCCATGTCCATCTTGCTCTGTCCAATGCGGCGGTCCTCGAAGTGAATCGGCGTCTCGCAGACGCGGAAGCACAGCCGCTCGCACAGGAACGCCATCTCGACCTGGAAGCCGTAACCGCTCGACTTGATATGCGAGAGGTCGATCCGTTCCAGCGCCGAGCGGCGCCAGCACTTGAAGCCGGCGGTGGCGTCGCGCACCTTGAGTCCGAGGAACATCCCCACCCACACGCGGTTGGCCCAGCGGCTCAGGAAGTTGCGCCAGGCGCTCCAGCGCTGGTCAACGCTGCCGCCCGCGACGTAGCGGGAGCCGACCACGACGTCGCAGTCCGCGATCTTCGCGATCAATTGCGGCACATACGCCGGGGAGTGGCTGAAATCGGCGTCCATCTGGATGATCAGGTCGGCGCCATCCGCCAGCGCCTGCCCGAAGCCGGCCACGTACGCCGCCCCCAGACCGCCCTTGCCGGCGCGGTGCAGCACGGACACGCGGCCGCCGCTGTGCGCCTGCAGTTCGTTGGCAATGCGGCCGGTGCCGTCCGGCGAGTTATCGTCCACGATCAGCACACTTAAGTCCGGCTGGTCGAGCGCCAGCAGCGCCGCGCCGATCTTCTCGATGTTGCTGGCCTCGTTGTAGGTGGGTATGACCACGACGGTTTTCATCAATAAGCGAACCTTAAAACGCGCGCGGCGGTCCGGCCCATGCCTGCGCAGAGTTCCGCGCCATTATACACCGGCCAACCGCAAACGGCGAATATGCGGCGCGAAATCCAGCAATTCTCATTTTGGAGTCGGCTGCCAATATGCCCCCTCATCCCCTGCCCCTGCTCCCCCGCGCGCGCGGAGGAGCAGGGGAAAAGCTAACGGGGAGGGCAGCGCCACTTTTTCGGCGGGCCAGCTTGCGTGACAAGCGCCGGGGAGCCAGCGCATCGCAAGCGGCATTGGAAAGTACCCGTACAAAGCCAAATTGAGAATTGCTGCGCGAAATCGGCGCGGCGTATTAGCGCGGACGCGACCGATGCGTTATAATAGCGTCAGACTGCGGTCACAATGCTCACACACATAAGCGTATGCCAGAAAAAATCCTGTTGATCGAAGGCGTCCGCACCGGCGGCGACGAGCTTGCCGGCGCCCTGCAGGCCAAGGGGTACACGCTCGGTACGGCGCACTCCAGCAAGCAGGCGCTGGAGCGCATCCGCGACGACCGGCCGGACCTGATCATCCTCGACACGACCGCCACCCGGTTCAACGGGCGCCGGCTGTGCGCCACGCTCTACCAGCGTTTCGACGTGCCGATCATCGCCGTCGTCGGACGCAAAGGCCCTGAGTTGGAGCAGGCCGATGCGAACGTGAGCATCCCGATCAGCATGCGCAAACTGTCGGCGGCGATCCGGCGTATCCTGAAAATCAAGCAGCCGTGGATCATGCGCCAGGGCGAGCTGGTGCTCGACCTGAAGAAGCGCACCGTGGCGCGCGGCGGGCGGGCGCGCAAACTGCGCCCGATGGAGGCGCGCCTGCTGCGCACGTTCATGCGCCGCCCCGGCGAGTTGATCACGCGCGCGGAACTGATGAAAGCCGTGTGGGATACCGATTTTACCGGGGACACGCGCACGCTCGACGTGCACGTGCGCTGGGTGCGCGAGCGGATCGAGGATGACCCGAGCGAGCCGCAGTTGCTCGTCACCGTGCGCGGCCAGGGCTACCGGTTGGACGCCTGACGCGTCGCACGTTCCGAAAAGCCAAGAGCGAGGCCCCGGCGGGCCTCGCTCTGTGTCTTCTCCTCGCGGGAACAGCGAGCCAACAGGCTACTTCGCTGCGCTGTTGAATTTCTTCATCAAGCGGGATTTGCGGCGGGCCGCGTTATTCTTGTGAATGACGCCCTTCGCGACGGCCCGGTCGAGCTCGCTGACGGCGCGCTTGATGGCCTCAGCGCCGCCCCCGGCCGGCTCCAGCACCGCCACGTTCGCCTTCTTCACCGCCGTCCGCACGCTGGAGCGCACCAGCGTATTGCGCACGCGCTTGCGCGCCGACGAGCGGATTCGCTTGATTGCCGACTTCGTATTAGCCACACATCCTCCATGAAATCCAATGACGCCCATGCGTAAAGCGAAGGCAATCATACCGTTTTTTCGCTGCTTTGTCCAATCCGGCTATCCGGCCACCACGGCCTTTTCAAAGTCCGTGCTGTGTCTGCCCCCCTCCCAACCTTGCCCCGTTCGCAAACACCGCGAACAGGAGAAGGAGCCAATTCCCTCCCTTGCAACGCTGATTTTGCGTCGCGGGGGAGGGCCAGGGTGGGGGCTGGTCGACTTTGAACAGACCCTGAGCCGGCCACAACGCAGGCTGAACCTGTCGAAGCCTGAAAGCCCGCCAATGCCCTTCGACAAGCTCAGGGCACGGCCGCGAAAGGCTCAAGTTACGCGCGAAGCGCAGCGACGGCCGCGTTACGGCAGATAATTCAGCGGGTTGCGCTGCTGCCCGAAGTAACGGATCTCGAAATGCAGGTGCGGGCCGGTGGAACGGCCGGTGTTGCCCGACAACCCGACCGACTGCCCCTTCCGCACCGTCTGGCCCGGCGTAACAAGAATCAGGCTCAGGTGCGCATAGAGCGTCTCGAAGCCATTGCCGTGGTTCACCATCACGTGCTTGCCGTAGCCGGCATCGTCATTGGCGACCAGCACCACATAGCCGCTGTCGGACGCCAGCACCGACGTGCCCTGTCGGGTGCCAATGTCGATTGCGCGGTGACCGGTCCAGAACTGCTGGGTCAGCACGCCGCCGATCGGCCATCCGAAATTGCCGCTGCCCTTCGTCGCGTTTTCCGGCACCGAGCCGCTGTAGGCGTAGACCACCTTCGGCTGATACGGCTTCTCGCCGCCCGGCACCATGAGCTTCTGCCCCGCCATCAGCGCGAACGGCGGCGTCAGCGCGTTGAAGTCCAGACCGGTAATGGCCGATGCGTCCACTTTGTACTTCGTGGCGATCGCCTGCACCGTGTCGCCGGACGCCACCGTGTGCAGCACGCCGGTCGTCGGCGGTACGACCAGTTCTTGTCCGATGCGCAGAAACTCCGGATTCAACTCGACCCGATCGTTCGCCCACAGGATCGACTCGGGGCTGATGCCGAACCGCCGGGCGATGCCGACAATCGTATCGCCGCCGATGACGCGATAGGTGATCAGGTCGAGCCGCGGCTGCTTCGAGCTGTCGGTGTGCATCAGCGGCAGCTTGACCAGGTAGGTGGGCGGAATCTCGCGCAGGTCAGGCGGCCATGAGCTACTCGAGCCCGGCGCGCTGACCGGGATCGGCGCAGCCGTCGCCGTGGGCACGGTCGTCGGGTCGGCCGGCGGCGCCGCCTGCGTGACGGCCGGAGCCGAGGCGCGGCCGCCGAGCAGGGCCAGCAACAAAAACAGCGCGAACACCGGCGCAGCCAACGCGGGCGCCCGTCGCGTCATCGCGCGTTGTCCTTGCCCAGGTTGTCGACGAATTCCTTGTTACTTTTGGTCTTCTGCATGCGCGTCAGCACCAGTTCCAGCGAATCGCTGCCGCCGATCGCCTCGACCATGCGGCGCAGTGTCCACGCCTTCGGCAGGACATCCGGATCCAGGATCAGGTCCTCGCGACGCGTGCCCGAGCGCTCGACCTCAAAGGCCGGGAAGACGCGGCGCTCGGCCAGCCGGCGGCTCAGGTGCAACTCCATGTTGCCGGTGCCCTTGAACTCCTCGTAGATCAGGTCGTCCATGCGGCTGCCGGTGTCGACCAGGCAGGTCGCGATGATCGTCAGGCTGCCGCCCTCTTCGATGTTGCGCGCCGCGCCGAAGAAGCGCTTCGGCGGGTAGAGCGCCGCCGGGTCCACGCCGCCGGACAGCATGCGGCCGGAGGCCGGCACCGTCAGGTTGTACGCGCGGGTCAGGCGCGTGATCGAGTCGAGCATGACCACAACGTGCCGTCCCGATTCGACGAGGCGCTTGGCGCGCTCGATCGCCATTTCGGCCACGCGCACATGATCGGTCACCGGATCGTCGAACGTCGAGGAGATCACCTCGGCCTCGACCGAGCGATCCATGTCGGTCACCTCTTCCGGGCGCTCGCCGATCAGCGCGATCATCAGGTGCACTTCGGGGTAGTTCGCGGAAATGGCGTTGGCGATGTGCTTGAGGACGGTCGTCTTGCCGGCTTTGGGCGGCGAGACGATCAGGCCGCGCTGGCCGCGTCCGACCGGCGCGATCAGATCGAGCAGGCGCGTCGTCAGCAGGCTCGGCTTGGTCTCCAACTTGTACTGCTGGTTGGGGAAGATCGGCGTCAGGTTCTCGAAGTTCGGCCGGTTCTTCGCTGTCTCGGGGTCCTGAGCGTTGACCGTCTCCACGCGCAACAGGCCAAAGTATTTTTCCGTGTCTTTGGGGGGCCGCACCTGCCCGATGACCATGTCGCCCGTGCGCAGGCCGAAGCGGCGGATCTGCGACGAGGAGATATACACGTCCTCGGGGCCGGGCAGCAGGTGGTCGGAGCGCAGGAAGCCAATGCCGTCCTGCACCGTTTCGAGCACGCCGCCGCCGAAGATCAGGCCCTGCAGTTCGGCCTTGGCGCGCAGCAGGCGGTAGATCAGGTCGGTCTTCTTGAGGCGGCTGTAACCGGCGATGCCCGCCGCACGGGCCATGTCCTGCAACTCGCTCAGCGTCTTCTCCTCAAGTTCGTTAATGTTAAGGTTCAGACTGGCGAGGCTTGATTCTTCAGTTTGCGTAGCGATGGAAATCCTCCTGGCGTGATCGCCGGACTAGCGGCCTTGCGGACGCAGCATCCGACACGCCGAGATGGGGTCACTCAATGGCTCACTGGCCATCTGGGGTAAGCAACAAATGCACTAGCAATCCGCGCACCAGAGCGCGCCAACACAGCATGGTCCAATAGGGTACTACCAGCTACAAAAGGAGGCTAAAAGTTCGAAAACGAAAATGATGGGGGCGAAAAGGTGACGTCAGCCGAAATTACGAAGTTAAGTATAGCAGGAAGTGGCACGCTCGTCAATTACGATATTTTCAGAAATGACGGGTGAGGCGCGGGTTGGGGTCCGGCCCGGCGGTCGAGCAATTGCACAAATATGGCTGCGACCGAAACCATTAGCGTGGCGAATTACACGGTAGGGGCGAAGCATCGGCGCATGGTTCTGTGCCAGCCCTCGCGTTCGCGCCGATGCTTCGCCCCTACTCCGAACCGAAACCGGCGGGCAGCGTAAGCCGCCCATCGCGCGCAACGATCCGGCCGCGTTTCACCACCAACGCGCGCGGCGGCTGGTCCACTACTACCTGCGCCGGCGTATCGCCCGGCACGACGATGAAGTCGGCCTGCCGGCCCGCGGCCAGGCCGTAATCGCTGTCGCTCATGCGCGCCGCGCCGCCATAGGTCGCGATGTCCAGCAGCGTCTCGATCTCCTCATCGCGCCGCGCGTTGATACGCCAGCTCAACAGATGCAGCCGATTGAGTATATCGACCTTATTGTTCGGTCCCCAGCTGTCGCGCACGCCGTCGGTGCCGGTGCAGAGCGGCACACCCGCCGCATGCAGTCGCAGCAGCGGCGGAAACGCCGACGGCCCGGAGCCAAGCGACATCACCGTGATGCGCGCCTCAAGCAGCATGTCGATCAGGCGCAACAGGTACGCCTCGTCGATCTGTCCCAGGCAAAAGCCGTGACTGAGCGTCACCCGGCCCTGCATGCCCAGCGCCTTGGTGCGCTCGACGATCAATTCGACCGCGAACGCCCCGAGCATGCCCGGCTCGTGCACGTGAATGTCGGCCTCGACCCCAAAGCGGTTCGCGATGCCAAACACGGTGTCAAGGTGCCGCACCGGGTCGCGATCGACCGTGGACGGATCCAGCCCGCCGATGGCATCGGCGCCGCTGCGCACCGCCGCTTCCAGCAACTCGACCGTGCCGGGGCGCACCAGCATGCCCGACTGCGGAAAGGCAACCGTCTGCACGGTCATCACATCGCGGAAGGCGTCGCGCGCGGCGAGCACAGCCTCCCAGTGCTTCAGACCCGCGTCGGTGTCGATATCCACATGCGTGCGCACGTGCGTCGTGCCGGTTTCCAGCGCGGCGCGCAAGAACTGCGCCGCCTGCTCGCGCGCATCGAGGTTCAGCTCGCGGCGCAGCCGCCGCTCGGTGGACGAGTAGTCCACGATCGTGCGCGTCAGCGGCACCTGGTTCGGCAGCCACGGCCGCCCCAGCAGGTTCTTGTCGATGTGCGCGTGCGCGTTGACCAGTCCCGGCAGCACCAACTGGTTGCCGCCGTCGATCGCCGTCAGGTCGGCGGCCGCGAGGCCGGGGCGCAGCTCGCGGATGACGCCGCCGCGCACCAGCAGGTCGGACGGCGTGCCGTCCGGCAGCCGGATATTGGTGAGCAGCAGATCGCCGTTCATGCCGTCCAGCGCAAGCCCGGCGCGGCTAGAGCCCGCGCCGCCGCGGCACCCAGGCCGTCGGGTTGTTCCACTCCGCCGCTTTCCACGGCATCTTCTCCGGGCGCACCAGCGGAATGATCTCCTTGAAGAATGCCAGCCGCTCGGCGTCGTCCATGCCTTTATACTGTTCGGCCGTGTCGAGGTTCTGCTCCAACTGCGCCATGCTCTCCATGCCGACGATAACCGTGCTGACCGGCAGACTGAAGGCGTAGCGCAGGGCGCGCACCGGCTCGTGCGTCAGGCTGCCGAGCCCCATCACCTTCATGGCGATAGTCGCGACGCCCTTCGCATTGGCCAGCGGCAGAAACTCCTCCGCGAACGAGAGGATGAAGTGGTCGAGCGCCGACAGCGCGATCAGCGTGCTGTCGAACGGGAAGCGCTTGATCGCCTCGACCAGAATCTGCGGGTCGGTATGGCACGAAATGCTGATGTTCCGAATCAAGCCCTCGTCGCGCGCTTTCAGCGCCGTCTCAATCGCCCCGCCCTTTCCGAGGAAGGCGTTCAGACGCGCGAAGTCCCAGATATTGTGGAAGCGCCATTCGTCAACATAGTCGGTCTGCAGGCGCTTCAGGCTCGTCTCCAGTTGGCGGCGCGAACCGTCGGCGGTGGTGTCGTACGTCTTCGTGGCAATCCACATCTCTTTGCGGCGATGCTTTGCCACCAGGCCCAGCCGCGTCTCGGCCTGGCCGTCGGAATACACATACGCCGTGTCGCAGTAGCGAATGCCGCGGTCAATCGCCGTGTTGACGATCTGAACCGCTTGCTCCTCCGTGCACTTGTGCGCATCGACGATGCGCTGGCCGCCGAACGAGAGAATCGGGAACGACTGGCCGGTCTTACCGAATGGACGAGTTTCCATGCCGTAGGCTCCTCAGAAGAATGTCGCTATGCGGCCATCGGTTGGCTAGATCGACGCCGACGCCCCGTATTTCGCACTGCCTTTCTTGCGCAGTCCGATATCTCCCGCGAATGGGAACGGCAGCGTGCCGGTCGCCTCCGAACTGTCCCACACCATGCCCTCAAGGATTTCGATGCTCAGTGTGGTTCCCGCGTCGATCGACGCCGGGTCGAGCACCTCGGTGAGCCCGAAGGCGAATGTACCGGACCCGCCGTCCCCGATGACCACCGAGCCTTTCTTCGCCGTCTTCGTACCCTTGACCTGCACGCTGATACGGTCGTCGAAGGCGATCGAGTTCGTGCTCTGCACCGTCACGGTGATCGTCAGCGTGGGGTTCTTGCGCTGCAGCGCGTCGACGATGTTCTTATGCGCGTCCGGCGACTGGCCCTTGGCCGCCGGCAGGCTGCGCAGGAGCGTGCTTACCGGCGCCGCCATCGCTTTCTCCACCGTGTCGAACGCCGACCACTGCTGGGCGCTCAGGATGGCGATCGGCTGATTGGCGTCGAAGACGGGCGGCGGTTCCGTCGCGACCGAAGAAGTCGCGCTGCCGCCGGTGCCGGTCAGCGTCGGGCTGATCGCCGTGTGCCACGGCACTTCCCAATTGGTCGACTTGAGGTGGATAATCGCTGCGGCGCGCTTGGCTGCCAGCGACAACGAAAAGCGGTCCTGCCCCTTCACCTCGGTCAACGATCCTTCGCCCGATTTGACGTCGAGCGAGAAACCCGGGCGGTCGGTGAAACTGACATCGGCTTCGCGGTTGCCGTCGCCCAGGAACTTGGGCTGGGAGAACCAGGGCGCGTAGGTCGCGCCGCTGACAGTGCCCTTTCTTGGATCATACTCGCCGGCCGCATCGCGCGTCTTGTCGGCGGAGATGTGCTTCTCTTCGAGGACTTCGCCGGTCGGGTCGCCGCCCTTGCGATACACGCCGATGCGGTCGGCGCCCATTAATGCTTGAATCGGGCCGGTTTCGATATTTTGGTTATCGCCCAGCGTGACATCTTTGTTGAGCGTCACGTGCGCGCTGAAGTTGACATCCGGCGCCGTGACGCGCACCTTGTCGCCCTGCGGCGCCGCGCTAACGTTGCCGGCCAGCTTCAGGTCGCCGCCGGTGAAGGTAAGCATGCTGGCATCCAGCCCAGTGGCCGGGGTCGGGGACGGTGAACCGCCTGCCGGGGCCGGGGCGCCGCCTGCCGGGGCCGGGGTGCCGCTTGCCGGCGGCGTGCCGCCATCGCGCTGCACCGCGATCGGCGTGCGCGATTGCACCAGACGCTGCACGGCGCGGTTGCCCACCACGCCCTGCATGGCAATCAACCGCGAACGCTGGACGCTGCGCGGCACATCGGCGCGCGGGTCAAACCCGAGGCCGACTGCGGCCGGCCCGGACGATTGTTCGGTCGGGTCCGGCGACTGCGGCGTGGCCGGCTTGGCGCTTTCGTGCGCGGCGTGATCTTGGCTCATGAGCGGATAGTCGGACGGGCAGCGGCGCGCCCGGTGAGTACATCGGGCCGTCGCGCCGCATGTTGAATGCCAGCCATCATGTACAGGTACGGCAAGTATAGCACACTAACTCGCGGGCGGCTGACCGAGCGTTAGGCAGAATGTCGAGCCTTTGCCGGCGCCCTCGGATTCAACCCAGATGCGGCCGCCATGTGCTTCGACGATGCGCTTGACCAGCGCCAGCCCGATGCCGGTGCCTTCCGAGCGCGGGTCGAGCTTGTCGAACAGCCCGAACACGCGCGCCTGGTAGCGCGGATCGATGCCGATGCCGTTGTCGCTCACGGTGAACACTGGGGGCCGCGGGCCGCCCCGGCGCGCGCCGATGCGGATGCAGGGGGCGGGCTGGTCGCCCATGAATTTGGCGGCGTTGTCCACCAGGTTCTCGACGACCTGCATCAGCCGGATGCGGTCGCCGCACACCGCCGGCAAATTCGGCTCAATCTCCACCCGGATGTTGCGGGCCGTCAGCCGCCCGGCCACCAGCGATACCGCTTCCTGCGCGATGACATCGAACGGCAGCTCGACGGAGGCCGCCGCCTGCCGCCCCGTGCGCGAGAGCATGAGCAGCTCGTCGAGCATGCGCTGCATCTTGCTCGTGGCATCCACAACGCGCTGCATGTCTTTCGCCATGCGCTCCAGGTCGCCGCTGCGCGCATCTTCATCGATGTAGCCGAGGAAACCGCGGATCGTGATCAGCGGGGTCTTGAGGTCGTGCGAGACGGTATACGCAAAGCGCTCCAGTTCGGTGTTGCGCGCTTCCAATTCGCCGATGAGCGTCTCGCGCTCGGCGGCCGCGCGCCGCGTGTCGGTGATATCGCGCCCCATCGCCTGCACTGCGGTGACCCGCCCGGCCGCGTCCGGCAGCGGCTGCGTATACCAGGCATGCCAGCGTGTTTCGCCGTCGGCGCGGACCGTTGCATACTCGAGCGAGCGGGCTTCGCCGGTGTCGAAGCGCGCGCGGGTGCGTTCACCCACCGGCGGGCGCTCGTCGCGCGCCGCGAAGTCGAGAAACGACCGGTCAAGCACGTCGGCGCGCACCCGGTTAAAGTAGCGACAAAACGCCTCGTTCGCAAACACGAGCGTCGTGTCGGCCCGGTAGCGGCAGATCAGGTCCGGCGTGCTTTCCACGATGGCGCGGTAATAGCTTTCCGCCTCGCGCTGGGCCGCCTGCGCGCGGCGTAAGCGCTCCACCTGCATTTCCATGTGACGCGCAAACAGGAAGAACAGAAAGAGCGGGATGAATAGCAACTCGATATACTCGTCGAAGCTGTCCCACTGCCGGTAAGCGGTCGTCAACTCAAGCAGGTGCGCCGTGGCGACAAACGCGTATGCCCACAGGCACACCATCAAAAATATCTGCGGCGCGAATCCCAGCCGCGCGCGCGGCAGGCGCGCCGCCCGCACCGCCGCCAGCCCGAACGAGACGATCGCGATAGCCGACAGTCCAGTCAGCAGCAGGTCAATGCTCATGCGCGATCCTCGCCGAGTTCGCGCACACCGGCCAGGAAGCAGATGCCGGCCGTCGCAATGCAGGCGAACTTGATCACGCTGTGCTCCGTCGCCCACAGCAGGTCTTCGGCCACGCAGGACACGTAGCCCAGCAGCAACACGCCAAAACCAATATAGAACCAGCGCGAGCCGGCCGCCGGTAACCGGCGACGCACGGCGACCAGGATGATCGCCGCGCCAATGGCGTAGAGCATGTTCAGGATGTCCACAGGCAGGTTCATGGCTGCAATCGTTAGTCCTCCCTTTCGGTTGACGCGGGCGGCGCCGGCAATGTAAAGCAGAACGTCGAGCCGTGGCCGGGCCCTTCCGACTCCACCCAGATGCGCCCGCCGTGCACTTCGATAATGCGCTTCACCAGCGCCAGCCCGACGCCGGTGCCTTCGCTGCGCGCATCGAGCTTGTCGAACAGACCAAACACGCGCGCCTGGTATCGCGGGTCGATGCCGATGCCGTTGTCCCGCACCGTGAAGACCGGCCGGCCCGCGTCCGTCATGCGGGCGCCGATCTCGATGCGCGGGGCCGCCTGGCTGCCCATGAACTTGGCGGCGTTATCCACCAGGTTCTGCACGACCTCGACCAATCGCAGCCGGTCGCCATGCACGACCGGCAGGTCCGGGGCGATCTGGACGACGACGTTCCGCTCGGCCAGGCGGCCGCCGACCAGCGCCACCGCCTCGCGCGCCACCGTCTCGAACGGCACATCTTCCGGTGCGTTCATCTGGCGCCCGACGCGCGACATCTCCAGCAACTCGTCGAGCAGGCGCTGCATCTTGCCGGTGGCATCGTTGATGCGCCGCATGTCCTGCTGCAAGCGCTCCCACTGCCCGGCGCGCGCGTCCTGCTCCACGTAGCCCAGGAAGCCGCGCATGGTGATCAGCGGGCTTTTGAGATCGTGCGAGACGGTGTACGTGAAGCGCTCCAGTTCGCTGTTGCGGTCTTCCAGTTGGCTGATCAGCGTTTCGCGCTCGGCGGCGGCGCGGCGGCGCTCGGCCAGTTCCGCCTCCAGCGCCTCGAACAGCCGCGCGCTTTCGATGGCGATGGCGACCTGATAGGCCACGCCAACCAACAGGCTGACATCGGCCACGGTGTACCGCTTCGGCTCGTATGACTGCACGGAGATCACGCCGAACACCCGCGACTCGAGCGCCAGCGGCGCGACGATGATCGACTGGGCCACGTGTGTCAGATCGCCAAGGCGCATCGCCGGTGGTGTGTCGGGACCGGTGGGCACGCCGTCACTGAAGAATATCGGCGCCCGGCTTGCAACGACGCGGGCGGACAGCGAGTTGCGATCGAGCAGACGCGATGGCGTCGCGTAGCGTACCCCACGATCGATGACCACCGGGAAGCTGAATTCAGCCTTCTGCGGGTCGTACAGCGATACGAAGAACACATCGTGCGGAATCAGACGCGTGAGCTGGACGCGCGCCGCTTCCAGCACGTCGTCCAGCTTGCGGTGCATCGACACCTCGCGGCTCAGCTCGAGCAGGTTGCTCAGACGCTCCTCGGCCTGCCGCCGTTCGGCCAACTCCTGCTGCGCCGATTCAAACAACTCCGCGTTGCGGATCGCCACCGCCGACTGGTAGGCGATGCCCATCAGCAAGTCGACGTGCGAGGCGGTGTAGCGGTCGTATTCGTACGATTGCACGGACAGCGCGCCGATCGTGTGCCCCTCGACCACCAGCGGCAGGTAGATCAGCGATGCCGAGGCGCGCGCCCGATCGCCCATCCGCCGAGAGACCGCCTGCGCGACCTCGGCGGGCGTGCGCTTGAGCAGCATCGGCTGGCCGCTGCGGATCGTCTGCGCGAGCAATGTGCTATTGTCCAGCGGGTCGGGCGCGCGCTGGTAGCGCTGCCCGCCGTCACTCAGGTAGGGGAACGTGACTTGATCGCGCACCGCATCATACAGGGCGACAAACAGCGCATCGACCGGCATCAGTTGCTGAATCTGCGCGTGCACGGCGACCATCACCTCTTCGAGACTGCGGCGGGTCGAGACCGCGCGCGACAACTCGAGCAGGGCGCTGAGACGCTCTTCCGCTTGCCGCCGCTCGGCCAGTTCGTGCGCGGCCGAGTCGAACAGTTGCGCACTGCGCAGCGCGGCCGCCGCCTGGTTGGCGATGCCGCCCAACAATTCGGCGCGCGCCGGGCTGTAGGCGTCCGGCGCATACGACTGCACCGACATGACGCCGATCGTACTGCGGTCGGTGATCAGCGGCGCAAATAACAGCGATGCCGGCTTATGGTGCGGGTCGCCGATCACCCGCGGGTGCGCGGCCGCAATCTCGGCCGGCGTGCGATGCAGAAACACCGGTTCACCCGACTGCATGGCACGCGTCGCGAGCGGCATCGTGCTCTTCGGCATGCGCAACGGGGGATAACGCACACCGCCATCATAGATAGTCGTCCATTCAATTTCATGAGTTGCCGCGTCGTCAAAGCCGATCAGGAACACGTCCGCCGGCAGCACGCGGCGGACGCGGTGGTAGATCGCTTCCAGCGCCGTGTCCAGATTGTGAATCGACGAGACTTCGCGGCTGATCTCGGCCACCACACTCAGGCGCTCCTCGGCCTGGCGGCGCTCGATCAACTCTTTCTCGGCCGACTCGAATAGTTGCGCGTTGCGAATGGCCACGGCCGTCTGGTTGGCGATGCCGGTCAGCAACTCGAGGTGGGTTGCCGTGAACGCGTTGCAGCTGTATGAATGCACACCCAGCATGCCAATCGTATCGGGCTCGCCCGGCAGTGGCGCGTACAACAGCGAGGCGGGTTGCCGGTTGAGATCGCCCGTTATGCGCGGCGGCGCATTCCGGACCTCGTCGGGCGTCCGCAGTATGCGCATGGGCTGGCGCGATGCCACCACCGCGTGCATCGCCGCACTCAACCGATCCAACGGCAAATCAGGCGTTTCATAGCGCCGGTCGCCGTCATAGAACAATGGGTAGCGCAGTACGCTGCGCGTTGCGTCAAACAGGCTGACCGCAAAGATGTCGGCGGGCATCAACCGCTTGACCTGCGTATAGATCGCCTCCAGCACGGTATCGAGCGTGTGAATCGACGAAACTTCGCGGCTGATTTCGGCCAGCACACTCAAACGCTCCTCGGCCTGGCGGCGCTCGATCAACTCTTTCTCGGCCGACTCGAATAGCTGCGCATTGCGGATCGCCACGGCCGTCTGGTTGGCGATCCCGGTCAGCCAATCCAGATGCGCGTTGGTGAATGCATTGAAACGATACGAGTGCGCGCCCAGCAGGCCGATAACGCCGTGCTCGCTCATGATCGGCACATCCATCACCGACGCCGGTTGGCGGCCGAGGTTGCCGACCACGCGCGGCGGTACGCGCAAGACTTCGGCGGGCGTCCGCAGCACAAGCGTGGGCTGCCCCGACAGCACGGCGGGGGCGGCCGCGCCCAAATCCGCCTTCGACACCTCCCGTGATTGGTAGCGCTGGTCGTCGTCGTACACTAACGGGAATCTGAATGTTTCCCGCTCCGGATTGTAGAGCGCGGCGACGAAAATGTCGACGGGCATCAACTGTTTGACCTGCGCGTAGATCGCCTCCAGTACGCCATCGAGACTGCGCATGGACGATACTTCGCGGCCGATTTCGGACAGCGCCCGCAGGCGGGCCTCGGCCTGCCGCCGCTCGGCCAGTTCCGCCTGGGCCGCGTCGAACAACTGCGCGCTGCGCAGCGCAGAGGCGATCTGGTTGGCGATGCTGCCCAGCAGATCCAATTCCGGCTCACCGTATCGGACATGCGTGTCGTACGACTGGACCGAGACGAGGCCGATGATGCCGACATCGGTCGCCAGCGGCGCGTGCATCACCGAGGCGGTCATGCGCGAGGTGTCGCCCATGGTGCGGATGACCGCTCGCGCCACATCCTCGGGCGTGCGATTGAGCGCGTAGGGCGTGCCCGTCGCGTACGTCTGCGCCATGTTGCTGCGGCCGTCCAGCGGCACGCGCGCGGCCGGATAGCGGCGGCCGGCGTCGAAGACGACCGGCACCCGCAGTTCCGACTGCGTCTCATCGGCCAGCCCGACGAGGAAGATATCGAGCGGCAGGAGCTTCTGCACCTGCACATATAACATCTCCACCATCTCGTCCAGGTTGCGCATGGATGAGACTTGACGCCCGATCTCGGCCAGGCTGCGCAGGCGCTCTTCCGCTTGCCGCCGCTCGGACAGTTCGTGTTCCACCGCCTCGAACAGTTGCGCGTTGCGGATCGCCACCGCCGCCTGGTAGGCGATGCCCATCAGCAGGTCCACGTGCGCCGGCGTGTACCGGTCGTATTCGTACGATTGCGCCGAGAGCGCACCGATCGTTCGCCCTTCGACCACCAGCGGCACGCAGATCAGCGACGCCGACAGGCGCGTCGGGTCGCCGAGCGGCTGCCCCTGTTCGACATCGGCCACCGTGCGGTTGACCAGCACGGGCCAGCCGGTGCGAATCGCCTGTGCCAGATTGGAGCGGCTGCTCAGCCGGGCCGGTTCGTGCGTATACCGTATGCCGCCGTCGCTCAGGTACGGAAAGGTAACCTGGCCGCTCGCGGCGTCATGGAGCGCCGCAAAGAACGCATCCGCCGCCATCAACTGCACCACCCGCGCATGGACGGCGGACAGCACCTCGTCCAGGCTGAGCCGGGTAGACACTGCGCGCGCCAGTTCCAGCAGTACGCTCAGGCGCTCTTCCGCTTGCCGCCGCTCCGCCAATTCGTGCGCGGCCGCCTCGAACAACTGCGCGTTGCGGATTGCCGTCGCCGTCTGGTTGGCCACGCCCACCAACAGCTCGACGTGTCCCGCATCATAGGCATTCAAACTGTACGATTGCACGGAGAGGTAGCCGATGCAACCGCGCTCGGCCACGAGCGGCACATAGATGAGCGACGCCGCAGCGCGCGACTCCCGGTCGACGCGGCCAAGCGCAGCCTGAGCGATCTCGGCGGACGTTCGGTTGATCAGGGCCGGCGTGACCGACTCGATCACGCGCCGCGTGATCGGCGAAGCGGCCTCCGGCGCCACGGACTCCGCGCCCGCATAGCGCCGCCCGCCGTCATAGATGACCGGCCACGACACCAGGTGTGTGTCCGGGTCATAGAGGCCGACCAGGAACACGTCGAGCGTCACCAGGCGATGCACGTGCGCATAGATCGACTCGAACACGGCGTCGAGCCCGCGCAGGGTCGCCACGCTGCGCCCGATCTCATTATAAACGCTCATGCGTTCGGCCTGCACCTGCGCGGCCGCCTCGGCCGCTTTGAGCGCGGTAATATCCAGCAGCGTGCCCAGCGCGCCGGCCGGCCGGCCCGCGGCATCGCGCACCAGGCGCAGGGCGAGCAGCACTTGCCGTTCCACGCCATCCCGGCGAATAAGCCGGCACGCAACCTGCGCCTGGCCGTTCTCGCGCGCCGCGCGCATCGCATCGCGCACTACGGCCTGCTCGTCCGCCGGCACAAACGTCATCCAGCTATCGGTCTTGGGCGTGAACTCCGCGGGCGACACGCCCAGCATGCGGTATATCTGCGGCGACCACGTGGTCTGGTGAGAGCGGTTATCGAGCGAAAAATGCCCGACGTTGCCGACCTCCTGCGCCAGTTCAAGCAGTTGCTGGTTCTGCCGCAGCGCGTCCTCCACCTGCTTCATCGGCGTAATGTCGTACTGCGTGCCTTCAACGGCGATCGGTGCGCCCTGCGCGTCGCACACCAGGTTGACGGTCAACGCGGTAATGATGATGGCGCCGTCTTTGCGGCGCATGCGACTCTCGCGTGCCTGCACCGCGCCGCCAGACAGCACGGTCTGCACGACCACCGCGCGGTCGGCTTCGTCGGCATACAGATCGACCACGCTCATGCCATGCAGCTCGGCGAGCGAGTAGCCGAACAGGTGCGCCGCGGCGCGGTTAGCCAGCAGAATGCGCCCGTCGAGCCCGGCGCGTATGAAGCTGGCCGGCAGCTCCTCAAACAGCCGCTGGAAGCTCGCCTCGCTTTCGCGCGATGCTGCCTGCGCCTGCTTCAGTGGCGTAACGTCGTACAGCGTGCCTTCGACGCCGGCCGGGCGGCCCTGCCCATCGCGCACCAGGCTCAGCGTCGCTTCGATGTCAAGTAGCGACCCGTCTTTGCGGCGCATACGCACTTCGTGGTTCCGCACCTCCCCATCCGCGACCACCTGCGCGACCATCGCGGCGCGATCGGCCGGGTCGGGGTACAGGTCGCGCGCGTTCAACTGCATGAACTCGTCGAGCGGATAGCCAAAGATGCGCGCGGCGGCCGGGTTGCACAGCAGGATGCGGCCATCGATAGTCGACGCGATGTAGCTGCCTGGCATCGTATCAAACAGGCGGCGCTGGCGCTCCTCGCTGGCGCGCAGCGACGCGTCGGCGTGACGCCGCTCGGCCAGTTCGCTCGCCGCGCCGTGCAGGGCGTTGTCTATCAACCACGTGTACAGAAACAGGCGCTGCCCGGCCAGAACCAGCATCGCCGCCTCGGCGAGCCAGGCAAACCAGGGCGCCTCATTGTCGATCATGGAAGCGGGCAGCCAGCGCCCCAGATCGGCCACCAGAGTCAGCGTCAGTAATGCCGTCAGGAACAGGGCCACGCGAATCATGGCCGGGCGGCTCACCAGCAGTCCGGCCGTCAACAGCACCACAAACAGGCCGATCACCAACGGGCTTTGCACCCCGCCCGACAGGACGATGGCCGGCGTGATGAACAGCAAGTTGATGACAATATGAATGCGCGCGGATATGCGCAGCGGCAGGCGGCTCGAAACCCAGAAACTGAATAGATACGCGAGAGAGAAAAACAGCACGACGCCGGACATCGGCAGCGGGCGCGGCAGGGTCAACGCAACCAGCGGGAGCACCGCGACGGTGGCGAGCAAGTCGGCGACGGCGATACGGCGCAGATAGTACGGGCGCCAGCTATCGGGATCGTCGGTGCGGAACGACGGCAGCAGAAAGTAGCGACGTAGTAGGGCCAGCATAGCTTGTTCCAGACGGTATCGCTGGACGGTGTAAGTTGATTATAGCCTGCACGGCCGCGATTTCAAGCAGGGTGCCGCGGTCCCAGCAATTCTCAATTTGGCTTTGGGCGGGTACGTTCCAATGTCGGCTTGTCATGCGCTGGTGTTCAGGTGCTTATCACGCAAGCCAATTCGACGAGTAATGAGTGCTTCCCTCCCCCCGACCCCCTCCCAACTTCGTTGGGAGGGGGAGCGATTCGATGGGGAGGTGCGCGGCGGCGGCGCCGCCGCGCACCTCCCCGTTAGTTTTTCCCCTTCGCCCCCGCGCGCGGGGGCGAAGGGGCCAGGGGATGAGGGGGCAACCTGGGGCCAGACTTCAAAATGCGAATTGCTGTTGCGGTCCGGTGCTCGCCGCGGCGCTCAATGCGCCGCCAGCACGACGCGCATGCGGCGCACGCCGTCGCGGATTTGCCGGGGCGTCAATCCGGCGTAGCCGAGCACCAGCCCGCCGCGCGTCAGCGGCCCCAGCGCATACTGCGACAGCGGCGGCGCTTCAATGCCGGCGTCGAGCAGGCGGCTGGACACGGCGCGGTCGTCCGCGCCGGGCGGCAGCCAGGCCAGCACATGCATGCCCGCCGCCGCGCCGGTGATTGACAGCCGCCCCTCGAGCTCGCGCGCGACCGAGTCCACCAGCGCGGCCTGGTTCTGCGCGTAGAGCGTGCGCATCTTGCGAATATGGCGCGCAAAGTGCCCCTCGCGCATGAACGCCGTCAGTACGGCCTGGTCCACCAGCGGCGACTGGCGGTCGGCCAACGCGCGCGCCGTGCGGAAGGTGGCCGCCAGGTCGGGCGGCGCGACGAGGTAGCCGAGCCGCAGCGAGGGAAAAAGCATCTTACTGAAGGTCCCGATGTAGATCACACGCCCGGCGCGATCCAGCCCCTGCAGCGCGGCCAGCGGCCGCCCGGTGTAGCGGTACTCGCTGTCGTAGTCGTCCTCCAGCACCCAGGCGCCTGCGCGCGCCGCCCATTCCAGCAGCGCGAGACGGCGCGGCAGGCTCATCGTGACGCCCAGCGGGAACTGGTGCGACGGCGAGACGTACACGATGCGCGCATCGGGCGCGCGCGCGATGCCGGCGCGCACGTCAAGCCCCTCCGCATCCACCGGCACCGGGCAGATGCGCGTGCCGGCGCCATTCAAGATGTTGCGCGCGCCGAGATAGCCGGGGTCTTCCAGCCAGGCCGCATCGCCGGGATCCGCCAGCAACCGCACGGCCAGGTCAATCGCCTGCTGCGAGCCGCCGACCATGATCACCTGCTCCGGCGCGCATACGACGCCGCGCGACGCGCCCAAGTACTCCGCGATCGCCTCGCGCAGCGGCAGGTAGCCGGCCGCGTCACCGTAGCCGAGCAGGTCCGCGCGCGCATGCCGCCAGAGGCGCATCGTCAACCGCGCCCAGGTGCGCACCGGGAACAGGTCAAGCGCCGGCGTGCCGGGGCGGAACGGGCGCGGCTTGGCCGACTCCGGTGCGGCTTCAACCGTCGTCGCGGCGACGGTCACGCCACGCCGCGAGAGCAAGCCGTCGAGCGGTCGCGGGCGCGGCGCGCGCGGTCGGCTCGGGCGCGCGCTGGCCGCCTCGTCCGGCAGGTCGGCGGCCACGTACGCGCCCGAGCCGACACGGCGCACGATGTAACCCTCCGCGGCGAGCTGGTCGAACGCGTTGACCACGGTATTGCGCGAGACGGCCAGTTCCGCCGCCAGCGCGCGGCTGGGCGGCAGCCGGACGCCCGCGCGCAGTCGCCCGGCGAGGATGGCGCCGCGCAACTGATCATACAACTGGCGGTACAGCGGTGCGCCGGCCGCCGCGTCGAGGTCGAGCGCGGCCAGCGAAATGAACGAGGTCTGGCGCGGCATGTGGCAGCTCCCAAACGTGAATTGGCCCTATCGAGCGAGCACAAATTGGCACCTGGCCCACCCATATATTGGCCCTATCAACTTAACATGAATTGGCTCTTGTGTCCACTCCAATTTTCGCTAGAATGGTGACTGTCGATGCATGATGCACCGAAGCGATGACTGGATGACAAGATGAAACAGTGACAGGGTGCCCTGGTACCCCCACTTTGCCAAGTCGCCCATTCATCTTGTCACCATGTCACCCGGTCATCTTGTCATCTGGTCGTCAGTCCAACACACAAGGAGAGCATGGAACTATGACACAGGCTAACGGAGCGGGCGGCAACGGGCACGGCCCGCAGCACGGCGCGGCGCAGACCGGCTCATGGACGGTCAAGGCCGGGCTGGCGCAGATGCTGAAGGGCGGCGTCATCATGGACGTGACCGACGCCACGCAGGCGCGCATCGCGGAAGACGCCGGCGCATGCGCCGTGATGGCGCTGGAGCGCGTGCCGTCCGACATCCGGCGCGACGGCGGCGTCGCGCGCATGTCCGACCCGACCAAGATCATCGAAATCATGGAGACGGTCAGCATTCCGGTGATGGCGAAGTGCCGCATCGGGCACTTCGTCGAGGCGCAGGTGCTCGAAGCGCTCGGCGTCGACTACATCGACGAGTCCGAGGTGCTGACGCCTGCCGATGAGGAGCATCACGTCCTCAAGTCGGGTTTCAAGGTGCCGTTCGTGTGCGGCGCGCGCAACCTGGGCGAGGCGCTGCGGCGCATCGGTGAGGGCGCGGCGATGATCCGCACGAAGGGCGAAGCGGGCACCGGCGATGTCGTGGAGGCGGTACGCCACGCGCGCGCCGTGATTGGCGAGATTCGCCGCCTGCAGGGGCTGCGGCCGGAAGAGTTGATGCGCACCGCCAAGGACATGGGCGCGCCGTACGAGCTGGTCAAACAGGTCGCCGAGACGGGCACGCTGCCGGTCGTCAACTTCGCGGCGGGCGGCATCGCCACGCCGGCCGACGCCGCGCTGATGATGCAGCTCGGCGTGGACGGCGTGTTCGTCGGCTCGGGCATCTTCAAGTCCGGCGATCCGGCCAAGCGCGCGAAGGCGATCGTCATGGCGACCACGCACTACAATAACGCCGGCATCGTCGCCGAAGTCTCACGCGGGCTTGGTGAGCCGATGGCGGGCATCGCCGTGCGCAGTATCGCGCAGGGCGAACAACTGGCCACGCGCGGCTGGTAGTCGCCGCGGAGCGCACGATGACCATCGGGGTACTGGCACTACAGGGCGCCTTCCGCGAGCATGTGCAGATGCTGCGGCGCATGGGCGTGCCGGCTGTCGAGGTGCGCCTGCCGGACGACCTGGCCGCCGTGGACGGATTGATCATCCCCGGCGGCGAGAGCACGACGATCGGTAAGCTGGCGCGCGCCTACGGCCTGATTGAGCCGATCCGGGCGATGGCGCAGGCGGGCAAGCCGGTCTGGGGTACCTGCGCCGGCATGATCTTGCTGGCCGCCGATATCGGGCCGGAGCCGCCGCATGTCGGCGTGCTGGACGTGCGTGTCCGGCGCAACGCGTTCGGGCGGCAGACCGAGTCATTCGAGGTCGATTTGCCGGTGCCGGCCGTCAACGGCCACGGCGAGCCGTACCACGCCATCTTCATCCGCGCACCGTTGATTGAAGCGGCCGGGCCGGGCGTGCAGGTGCTGGCGAGCCTGCCCGACGGCACGATGGTGGCGGCGCGGCAGCGCAATCTGCTGGCCACCAGTTTTCACCCGGAACTTACGAGCGACGACCGCTTCCACCGCTATTTCGTGGAGCAGGTGCGTGCCTGACAGGACGCACAAAGCGCCCTCGGCACGTGGACATCCGAAACGGCTCGGCGCTTCGCGCTGCCGGAGGAAGAGGTGTCGGCAACCTATGAGGAATCTAAAATCCACCGGTTCGCGGTGTTCGAGGACGGCAAGGGCGCCATACGGTCCGAGTGTCTGATCGGCGGGCGCAACCATTCACTGAGCGAGGCGTAGTGACGAACTTCCCCAAAGAAGACCGCAACCGGGTGGTACGCGTGCCGGAGCGCGGCCAGTACGACAAAGACGTCATCTATCCAATCATCGACGAGGCGCTCATCTGCCATGTCGCATTTGCGGTTGACGGCCAGCCGTACGTGATCCCGACATTGCACGCCCGCGACGGCGATAGCCTGCTGCTGCATGGCGCGACCACCAGCCGACTGATCAAACATGCTGCGGCCGGCAACCCGCTATGCGTAGCGGTCACGCATGTCGATGCGATTGTGCTGGCGCGTTCGGTATTCCATCATTCAATCAGCTATCGCTCGGCGGTGCTGTTTGGGCGCGGCCAATTGGTCGAGGGCGACGAGGCGAAGAATCGCGCGCTGGAGCTGTTCACCGAGCGGCTCATCCCCGGCCGCTGGTACGATGCGCGCGAGCCGAACACGCAGGAGTTGAAGGCGACCAGTGTCGTGCGCGTGCCGATCGATCTGGCGTCGGCGAAGATGCGCAGCGGCCCGCCGGGCGACGATGAGGAAGACCTGGAACTGCCGCACTGGGCCGGCGTAATTCCGGTGCGCACGGTGTACGCGGAGCCGGTTGACGCGCCGAACCTGAAGTCCGGCACGTCGGTGCCGGACTACCTGCGCGCGTTTCTGAAGACGCGCAACGGCTAATACTGTTTCAGTTTGATCATGTCCCCATGGCTGGTGGCAAGGCCGTTGTCGCCCCCTCATCCCCTGGCTCCTTCTCCCCCGCGCGCGGGGAGAAGGGGATAGGGGAGGTGATTGCCATATAGTGTTGACGCATACAACAATCGTTTGGGGACATACTCATCACAAAACAGTATTACTCCTGAGCCGGACACAGAACCTTTCATTCGCATCAACGCAGACCCTTCGGGTTTTGAAACCCCGAAGGGTTTTTGTGTTTATTCCGGCGGCAGGCTGTCCAGCAGGTTGGCCGGCAGCGCCTCGTCGAGCATGCGCTCCATGCGCGCGCGCAGCGCCGGCAGCCATTCCGGATGCGGCAGGATGTAGAAGCGGTCGGCGCGGATCGCCTCGAACACCGCTTCGGCATGCGCGCGCGGTGTCTGGCCGAGGCCGATGCGCCGCCCCGTCATTTGCGACCAGGCCGACTCCTGCGCCGTCGGCGCGCGGCGCGGCGCGGCATTCTGCAGCGCGGGCGGGCGATTGCGGTCGGCATCCTGTATGCGCGTGGCGACGAAGCCGGGGCACAAGACCGACACACGCACCTTGGTTGTGCGCTGCGCCAGTTCGTGATACAGCGTCTCGGATACGGCGACGGCGGCGAACTTGGATGCCTTGTAGATGCCGGAACCCGGGCCGTTGATCAGGCCGTAGATCGAGGCGGTGTTGACGATGTGCGACTCGTCGGGCTGCGCCAGTAGTCGCGGCACGAAAGCGCGCAGGCTGTTCACCACGCCGTACAAGTTGACGCCCATCACCCATTCCCAGTCGGCCGGCGTGCTCTCCCAGATGGTCGAGCCGCCGCCGACTCCGGCGTTGTTGAACAGCAGGTGAACCGCGCCAAACAGATCGTAGGCCCGCTGCGCCAGCATCTCTGTATCATCCGGTTTCGCCACGTCGCACTGGACGGTGATCGTCTGCGCGCCCTCCGCACGCAACTCGGCGGCGACTTGCGCCAGCGCCGCTTCCTCTATGTCCGCCAGCACGATGCGCATGCCTTCGGCGGCGCACTGCTCCGCCAGGCCCCGGCCGATGCCGCTGGCCGCGCCGGTGATGACCGCCACCCTGCCGTGAAACTGCTTCATGGAATCGCTCCTCGTGCCTGCCTGTGCCGCGTTAGACGCTCCACCAGAAGCCGGGCGGCAGCGCGGCCATGCGCACAGTATACGCGGCCAGCCGCCTCGCGCGCAAATGCGCCGTGTGTGGGCGCGCGCAAATACGCCTCACGTAGGGGCACATTGCATGTGCCCTGGGAGGCGGACGCGCAAAGGTGCCGTGCGCAGGGGCACATTGCATGTGCCCTGGGAGGCGGACGCGCAAATGCGCCGTGTGCAGGGGCACATTGCATGTGCCCCGTGGGAGGCGGACGCGATATTCGGGGCGCGTTGCACGCGCCCCGACGGACCTATGCCTCGCGTATGCAGTCCGCTCTGCCTTATGGTACACTACATGCATCATTGCGCCCCACGCATATCCGCGCTGTGTGGAGACTCGCTTGGATTCAACCGCCTCAGAGACGTCACCGCCTGTTCCTGGACCCGACGCGGAAGCACGCCCATTCGCGGCGTACGATGCGCTGCCCGCGCGCATGGCCGTGCTGGACGGCGACGGGCGCATCCTGTATGCGAACGATGCATGGCGCGCGTTCGGCATGCTGTTCAGCGACCCGCCGCACAACGCCGGCCCGGGCGCCGACTATGTCGACGCGTGCCAGTCGGCGGACGTGTTGAGCGAGGTGGCCGCGCGCGAATTCCTCGCCGGCTGGCGCGCCGTGCGCTTCGATCGCCAGGCACTGTTCGAGACGCCCTATGCGCACTCGATCGGCGGCCAGACGGTCTGGTTTCTCATGCAAGTCGCGCGCCTGAACCGTCTCGACCAGAACCTGTACCTGGTGTCGCATGCACGGCTGAGCACGGATGCCGATGCGCGCTGGATCGATCACGCCGGCGCGCTCCTCGACCGCATGCCGGCCGGGCTGATCATCACCAGCCCGGATTTCCGCATCACGCACTGGAACCGAGCCGCCGAGCGGCTGTTCGGTTACGCAGCCGCCGAAGCGCACGGGCGCACCCCGTACGAGCTGATCATGTTCCCGGAGGCGCGCCCGCGCATGCAGCGCGTGCTGTCGCGTGTGCAGGCCGGCGGCTTGACCGTCGCCAGCGTCGAGGCCTGCACGGCCAAAGACGGGCGCACGCTGCGCTGCGAATGGCGCATCACGACCATCTGCGACGCACAGGGCCGCATCCAGGGCATCTTCAACGTGGTGATCGATGTCGGCCAGCGCGACGACATGGCGGAGCATGAGCGGCAAGCCGCCGCGCGGCGCATGGCGCTGGCCGAGGTGGGCGATGCCCTGGCGCACGCCACGCTCGACATCGACCGGGTGCTGCCGCTGGTCGCGCGCCGCACGGCGGAGATGCTCGACGCCACCTGCCTGCTCATCATCTTTGGCGAGCACGCGCAGGACGACGAGATTGTCGCGATGCACAGTGTTGAGCCATCCACACTCAAATGCGGCATCGACCTGACCGGCGCTTCGCTGTCGCTGGCCGACGACTCGCTGGGTTACCAGCTTCGAAGCGGGAAGCCGATTTTCATGCCGGTGGTCAGTTCGGCCATGCTGAAAGGCGCGACGCCGGCTTCGGTGCACGCCCTGCTCGACCGGGTAGACTTCCGGAGCATCGTCGGCGCGTCAATGCGCGCGCGCGGCGATACGGTCGGCGGCTTGCTGGCCATACGCGCCGATTCGGTCACGCCGTTCCACCAGGCGGACGTCGACCTGCTGCAGGGCATCGCCGACCGGGCGGCGCTGGCCGCCGTGACGGCCCGCCAGCACCGTGCGCTGGAACTGCGCCTGCACGAGCGCGACGCCATGGTGCAGATCAGCAACGCGCTGGCCGGCACACTCGATCTCGAGCGCGTGCTCCAGATGATCGTCGATTACGCGCGGCAACTGATACCGCACGCCCGCACCGGCACGATCCATCTCTCCAACGCCGAGGGCACGCAACTGCGGGCGGCCGCCCGGTCGGCGGACACGAACCGCGCGATGACTGCGCCGGTGCTGCAGCCGGGCGAGGGAATCGCCGGGCACGCGTTTGCGACCAACCAACTCATCAACGCCGGAAACGCGAACGCGGACCCGCGCTTCGTGAGAGACCGCGCCGGCGGCGTCCCGTTCGCGTTGATGGCGGCGCCGATCAGCAGCGGCGCCGGGCCGCTCGGCACCATCAGCATCAGCAGCAAAATGCCGAACGCATTCAGCCCCGACGACGAGCGCTTGCTGGCCCGCCTGGGTGGGCAGGCGGCGCTGGCGATCACCAATGCGCGGCTATACCAGTCCGAGCGCGAGCAGCGCACGCTGGCCGAGGCGATGCTGGAAATTGCCACGACCATCAACAGCACGCTCGACTTCGATGAAGTCATCCGCCACGTGCTGGACAGCGTCGGGCGGGTGGTGCCCTACGAACTGGCCGCATTCTTTCCGCTTGAAAATGGCTGGCTGCGCGTCCAGGAATATCGCGTGCGGGCGAACTACACACTGCCGGCCGCCAGCGCGGCGCTGCGCGTACCGGTGGATCGGTGGCACAGCATGTCTGAAGCCATGCGCACCGGCCGCCCACACGTAGTCAGCGATACGACGACCGATCCGCACTGGTTGATCGCGCCCGGTGTGGAATGGACCCGCTCCAATGTCACCGTACCGGTGACCGGTCGCAGCGGCGTGATCGGCTTCTTGTCGCTGTCGAGCGCCAGCCCCGGCGCATACGGCGCGCTGCACGCGCAGCGCGCGCAGATGCTGGGCGACGTGGCGGCGATCGCGCTCGCCAATGCGCAGATGGCCGGCGACATGGCGCAGCGCGCCCGCCAGTTTGAATCGTTGAGCACTATCGCCGGCGAGTTGATGGGCGCTCCGGACCTGAATGACTTGCTTCTGACCATTGCGCGCAGCGCGATGGAATTGATCCATGCGCAGACGTGCAACGTGCACCTGTATGACGAGGCGACGGACACGCTGGAACTGACGACCGGCATCGGCTCGCCCTTCCCGTTCGGCTCGCGCCTGCGCGTGGGCGAGGGCATCACCGGCATGGCCGCCCGACTGCGCCATACCCTGCGCGCCGACCGCTACAACGCATCGCCCTACTACGACGCGCGCTTCGCGTCCGCCGAACTCGCGGCGGTTATGCGCATTCCGATGCTGTACGGCGGCCGGCTGGTCGGCCTCATCGCCATCAGCGAATACGGCGACAGCACCCGGACCTACACCGACGACGATGAGCGCTTGATGATGCTGCTGGCCGCGCAGGCCGCCGGCGCCGTCACCAACGCGCGCGCCACCCGCGACCTGCAGCGCGCGCTGGAACAGGAGCAGCGCACCCGCGCCCAACTGGTGCAGGCGGACAAGATGTCGGTGATGGGGCGCATGGTGGCTTCCGTGGCCCACGAGCTCAGCAACCCGCTGCAGGCGATCCTGACCGCGCAGTCGCTGGCGGCCATGGATATTCCGCCGGGCGGCCCCGGCCGCGAGTATGTCGACATCGCGCAGAACGAGTCGCGCCGCCTGGTGGAGCTGGTCAGTCGCCTGCGCACGCTCTACCGGCCGGCGGCCGCCATCAGGCTGCCGATCGATGTGGCGGCGTTGCTGGACGAGGTGGAGCAACTGCTGCGCGCGCACCTGCGCGACCAGCACGTGACGTGGCACTCGGCAGACGCCGGCACAGCGCTGCACGTGGTCGGCATCGCCGACCAGCTGCGCCAGGTTTTCATCAATATCTGCCTCAATGCGACCGATGCGATGCAGCCGCAGGGCGGCGCGCTCACGATCGACAGCCGCGTTTCGGCGGACGGGCAGTTGGCCGGGGTCATGTTCGCCGATAGCGGCCACGGCATAAAGGCTAACGACCTGCCGCACATCTTCGAGCCGTTTTTTACGACCAAGGAGTCGGGCATGGGACTCGGCCTGGCCATCTGCGACGATATCGCGCAGAAACACGGCGGGCACATCGACGTGCGCAGCGCGCCGGGTGAAGGCGCCACGTTCACGGTGTGGCTGCCGCTGGCCGCCGGCAGCGCGGACGGCGAGACGGTACCGGTTGGATAACGCGCCATGACGTGGTAGTATCTTTGGCATCGCAGCCAACGTTAGAATGAATACGAGACCGTTCCGCACGCAGGCGCCGGCCGCGCGCCCGGTGCGGTGCGAAGACGCGCGGCCGTTTTGCACACAGGGAGAGGAGAGGAAAGATGCGCAATTACCGAAGGGCAGTCCTCACGGGGCTACTGGTGCTGGCATTGGCCGCAGCCACGGCCGCCAGCGCCGCGTCGTTCATCGATCGGCAGGCCAACAACCCGCAGGTGCAGGGCGTCGCAAACTCCAACCTGACCGCCAGGTTCCCCACCAACAAACAGAACGAACCGACCGTCGCCGTCAACCCGGCCGATGAGCGCATTGTGCTGGCCGGTTCGAACGACGAGCAGCGCCAGCCGCCCTGCGGCCCCGGCTCCGTGCGCGGTCCGAACGCCGCGCCGAGTGATTGTTCATTCTTCCCGGACGTGGGCACGTCGGGCATCTACCGCTCGACCGACGGCGGCCAGACCTGGGCCAACCTCGGACTGCTGGACGACCAGCCGGCATGGCAGGCGTCCGCGCTCGTTTCCGACGGCGACCCGGTGATCGTGTTCGGCCCGCAGCCGGATGGCCAGGGCGGTTTCAGCTACGCCAACGGCGCGCGCGCCTATTACGCCACGCTCGCCTCGTACAAGTCCGGCCGCAGCCCGTACCCGCCGCAAAAAGCGCCGGAACTGATCGCCGTCTCATGGTCGGACGATAACGGGAGCACGTGGAGCGCGCCGGTCATCGTCGTCACAAAAAACAACCCGAACGACTTCAACGACAAGGAAGCGATCTGGGTCGATCGCCTGCCGTCTAGCCCGTACTTCGGCCGCGCGTACGTGACGTGGACGCAGTTCCGCTCCGCGACGTTCACGGGCTACGGCAATGAGCCGATCGCGGTGGCCGTCTCGGCTGACGGCGGCGCGTCGTGGTCTTCGCCAAAGCAACTATCGCCGGCCGGCAACAACGGCACGGGCAACGGTCGGCAGGGTTCGGCGGTGCGCAGCGGTCCGGACGGCGCCGTGTACGTCGCATGGGAGCAGGGCCCCGCGCAAGTGCTCGCAACCTCGCGCGACGGCGGCAACTCGTGGTCGCGGCCCGCAACCATCGCGCCGGTGAGCGACATCACTGATCCGATTCCGGGCGCGAACTTCCGCACCGACTCGTTCCTGAGCCTGGCGGCTGATCCGCGCGCGGGCACCACCACGGTGTACGCGGCGTGGGTCAACCGCACGACGGCGGGTGGCCGCGTGGTGGTGGCCAAGTCGGCCGACCGCGGACAGACGTGGAGCGCGCCGGCGACGGTCAGCACGGCCGCCGAAGGCTACGCCTTCTTCCAGGGCCTCGACGTTGCGCCCAACGGCCGCGTCGACGTCGGCTACCAGGCGCTGCTGGCAACGAACGCGAGCACGTTCGGCACCGGCAACGCCCAGATCGACTCGTATGTGACGTTCAGCGCCAACGGCGGCAACGCGTGGTCGGCGCCGCTCAAGGTGAGCAACGCCTCGTCCGATCCGGCGGCGAGCGCCCAGAACAACCTGGCGCGGCAGTTCTATGGCGACTACAATACGCTGGTGTCTACGAGTAACGCCGCGTTCTTCATCTATACGGACACCCGCAACGGCGTCGGCTGCCCGGCAGTCGATGCGTATCAGGCCGCGATCGCGGGCACTTCCGTCGTTCGCGGCGATATGGCTGACCGGCTGGCAACCCGGCTGGGGCAGAATCCTTACGCGAACGCACCAGCCATCAAGCCGGCGCCCGGCCTTGTGTGCCCGGCGCAGTTCGGCAACAGCGACGCGTACGTATCCAAGGTGAGTATGCCATGAGTATAGCCGACTCGCCCGGTGTAATCGCGCAGGTGACAGCCAGGCAGCGGCCTTGAGTGCTTTCGTGCGGTTCTGCGTGCAAGTCAAGTAGCTCTAGCATTTCGCGCTTTTCGTCGAAAGTCGGCGCATCCTTAAGCCGCGAGCGTATCAGGGCCGCAAAGCCTTTGATACGCTCGCGGTCTGCCTTTGTTAGCTCTCCCTGCGATACCTCGGCGGCGATTGCCTCGCGCTTGGCGCTCAATTCCTCTTTGCGCTTGCCCTGCGTTGCCAGTTCGGCGCGCAATGCTTCAAGCGCCGTCGCGTTGTCAGTCTCAGCAATGGACGCGGCGAGCCGGCGTATCTTGCCCTCAACATGCGCGAGCAATTCGTCGGCCTCGGCGAGCCGGGCGCGTTGCGTTTCGGTTTCGGCTGCGCGCGTTGCTGCCAATTCCTTTAGCCCGCTTTCGAGCCGTTGCGCGTTGGCTAGAATGGTAGTCACCCACTCCCATACCGCCGCGTCGGCGTCTGGCGAGCGAATCATACGCTCATGGCACAGCGCGTTTTTCATGTGCTCGCCTTCGGTGTGGCGATTGCAGACGTAGTAGCCATACTTGTTGACATTGGCCCCTGCCATGCGTCGGCCACAGCGGCACCGTAAATGCCCGGTTAGTAGATAGTCGCGTTTGCGCGGGCCGTGATAAGTCTGGCGGTTGCGCTCGCGTTGGCGTTGCGCGGCCTCAAATGTCGCGCCATCAATGATTGCCAGTTCGGGGAAGTGCGTTTCGTGGCCCATGTAAGACACGACGCCAATATACAGTTTGCTTACAAGCAGTTTCTTGAGCGTGCTTGGATACCACCCCTTAGACTTAAGCGGAGATTGCACGCCGCTCGCCATAAGCGACGCGCTTATCTGGCGCAGCGGCATTTTCTTATGCCCGTTGCGCCCCAGGTACATATCGAAAATGCGCCGCACGACCTCGGCTTTGTCCGGGTCAATCACAAGTCGCGCCGTCTTTTTCGCGCCCTCTTTGGAGTACCCATAAGTCACGCGCCCACCCCCAACCCACTTGCCCGCCTGCGCTTTCGCAACTTTGCCGCGCACTGTGCGCTCAACAATCTTGCGCCGTTCATCACCGGCGCTCTTTGCCTCAAGCAAGGCAAGCAATAGCTCGCCAAAGTTCGTACCCAACCGGCCCCGGTTACAGACGTGCAATTCTTTGCCCAACTTGGCAAGGCCGCGTATCAGAATGGGCGTGTCCCATTCGTCGCCCTCTTCGGGCGGCCGCACTAGCCTGTCAACCGCATAGCAAATCAGGGCGTTGGCCTCGCCGCTCTTGAGCATCTCGTAAGCCTGCTTGCCCGCCGGCCGGTACTCTATCGGCACGCTGCCGGTATAGTCATCCGCGAATGTGGCTGCTACCGTAAAGCCTTGCGCCTCAGCATACTTCTGGCAGGCCGCCAACTGCGTAGGCAGGCTGTAGCCCTTTTCGGCCTGTTCATCGGTTGACACGCGCGTATAGAGAATCGCCCGCTTGCTCATTGTCGCCCCCGATATGCCGCGTCAATCGTGAGCCGGGGCGGTTCACTACCCGCCCCGACAATGCCGAACGCCAGCGCCACGGCCCGCAGGGCATCGGCGTAGCCCTCGCGGTATGCGGCGTCCTGCGCGTTAGTCGCCATGCGGCAGGCCGTGGCCGTGTGCGCCGCGTCAATCGCGCGCAGCGTGTTAGCTATGTCGCCCGCGAACCAAACGGCAAGCCCGCTCATGCCCCGCTCACGTCCCGCGCAGCTTTGGCGCGCTTGCCCGAATCGGCAATCGCCGCGACGATGGCCGCCAGTTCGGCGGCCGTGAATTGCGATGCGAGTGCGGAATCGGCGCAGACTTGCCCGGCGATAAAGTCATAACGCAATTGCGGTGCGCTCGAATGCAACACGTCGGCGGCCCGCATGTCGCCCGTCCGGGCCGCTATCTGCCGTGCCAGTTCGTGAATGGTTGCCATGTGTGTAGCCTCCTTGTGTGTGTGGCGCTCGCGCGCCGTTTCGATTTTCGTTTCGCCGTGTTCGCTTCGATTCATTCGCTGTAACGTTTAGCTGCCTGCCGTGTCCCCTGCGTGCGGAAGGGCGGTAGTCAGCCGCCGCGAGCCGACAGCATCATAGAGACTTGCCAGCGTCGGGTACTGCGCCTCAAGGAATGTGCCGCCCGCCCGGCCCTGTTTCGTCGTGACATGCGGCTTGAGCATCGCCACCGCCCGCACCCACAGACTCGGCGGCAATCCCAACTCGCGCGCCGGCGGTATGCGGTTGGCCGACGCCCCCGCTTTGGAGATTGCCGCGCGTAGTAGTCGCATGGTCAACCGGCGGGCCGCCTCGCGCTCGCCGTCCTGCGGGTTTGTCTTTGGCATCACGGTAACGCCCTGCGCCGTGTGTACCGTGAGCATGTCGGCCTCGGCGTCAATCGTGGCCGCTTGACTGGCGTCAAAGTCGCCCGCGTCCGGTAGTCCGGGCGGTAGAAGTAGCTGCGCCGCGTGTGTGTTGCCGTCCCGCACAAAGACAACCGTCCCGGCCCGGCTTTCCAGAATCGAATAGCGCAGCCGCCGCCCCTCCAACGTCTGCCGGTAGGCAAGCCATGCACCCCAACCGATGCCGGCGAGAATTGCAATAAGCGCCACAGGCCACAGCACCGCGTAGAAGTCAGCCGCGCGCCGTGCGAGTTCGGCATCCTGCGCCGCCTGCCGCTGCGCCCGCTCAAGATTGGCCGCGCTCGCCGTCGCCTCGGCGATAGCCCGCGCGCGCGTGATGGCCTGCGCCTCGGCGGTTGCGGTTGCCTGTGACTGCCGCTCGGCGAGTGCCAGCGCGTCGGCGGTAGCGGTCATGCGGAATGCGTAAGCGGCTTGCGCCTGTGCGGTCGCTTTGGCCTCGGCGGCGGCCGTCGCCTGCGCGGCGTCCTGCGCTTGGCGTGTCTGGCGAGCCTCGGCGGTTGCCCGCGCCGCCTGTGCGCTCGCCGTGGCTGTCTGTGCGCGCCGGGCCGCTTGCATCTGCGCGCCGGCCGCGTCGGCCGTGGCGCTCAGGTCTGGCGTGTCTGTGCCGTCACAGGCCACAAGCGCCAGCGCGAGTATCAGCCATGCGGTTAGTGTTGCCGTGTGTTTCATGCGAACCTCGCCGCCCAAACAAAAAGCGGGCAACCCGCCATAGGTAGGCAGGTTGCCCGCATTCGAGTAAAATGCAGTCAGCCCTGTCGCTATCTCTGGTAGCGGTTGGGTTAGTGCCGTGGGAGTGCGTCCAACACTTGCGCGGCACGTCTTACGGATTCAATTGTCTTACTTCAAGGCAATTATACCATAGCTTGTCAAACCTTGCGCTTTCGCCCGCGCCGCTCGCCTTTGGCGCGTTGCTCTTTCAGGTAGGCTAGTAGCGACTTGCGGCTAACCTGCCATGTCTCCCCAAACTTCTGCGCCTGAACCTCGCCGGCGCGAATGATGCGCCGCAAGTGGTCAAGGTGATACCCGCTCAACTCGGCGGCCGCGCGTGTGGTAATCCAGTCCTGCGCCATAATCGCCCCCAATTCCAGTGTACCGCGATTATACCCCGTGGCTATGCGGTTGTGAAGGTGCGCCCGGCTTGCCCCTACTCGCCGCCGGCCGTTGCTGCCAGCCGCGCCGCCCGGCGTGCTTCCCGCTTGCGCTCGGCGTCCTGTGCGGCGAGTGCCGCCGCGTCCTGCGCGGCCTGTTCCTTGCGGTAGTCAAGCGCCAACTCAATCAGGGTATGCGAGCCGATTTTCATAAAGCCGGGCGTCGCGTCATCTTTGGCAAGCGCCCCGATTTCCTCTTCGGGCGTGACGCCCGCTGCCTCGCGCGTGGCGAGTTCGGTAAGTGTGATGGGCGTCTCACCCAACAGGTAGCGCGATAGCCAGTCGCGCGCCGACTTGTCGCCCGCTTTGGCGTCGGCCACCGCGCGCGCCACAATCTGCCGCCAATCGTCAAGCGTGATGCTGTCGGCCATGCTCGCCAGGTACGCGCGCTCTGTCGCTCTCGGCGGCCGGCCCGGTCCGCCCGGATTGCCCGCCGTGAATGTGCCGTCTGCGTTTCGATAGTCTGTCATCTTGCCTTGCCTCCGATATTGCGCCGTCTAAACGGGCGCACTTGGGACACCGCACCGCTCGCGGCGTCCATTCCGTTACCGTCCACTGGTAGCCGCATACAGGGCATGTCAGCGTGATTTTCACAGGCCCCTCATGGGTTAACCAATGGTATGCCATTGGTATACCGTATGCTTACCTTGAGCAAGCCCCTCAATTCGCGTTTCGCTTCTCTTCGCGCGGCGCGGCGCGGCTCCCAAATATCTCTTTGCGCTCGCGCCGTTCCTCGGCGTGCCGTTGACGTTGCCGCTCGGCGGCGTCTGCCGCGCCATTCGCGCGCGCGACGGCCTCCAAATCCGCACCCTCACACGCGCGCCACGTCTCGCCCTCGCGCGTGACGATTGCCCATACCTCACCTGTTCGGGCGTCCACAATGCGCGCCATGCGTGCCAGCGCCCGCGCTATCGTCGCTGTGCCGCGTCCGGTACGCTCGGCGAGTTCGGCCACGCTTAGCGCGCCGCTTTGCAGTTCCCCCCACACTTGCCCGGCCGTCTTGTCGCCCCGAAATGCGACATGCGTACACTTCCTCACAGGAAGGGGTATGGAAGTGTACGCAGTTGTAAGGGCGGGCGAAAGCCGAAAGACGGTTGACAGCGTGGCGGTAGCGGGTTTTTCGACAGCCAGCATACCAGCCGTTACTAGCCGATGCGTGGCGCGTGAAGCCGTCAACTTGTCCACTTGCGCGAGTTCTGCCAGCGTGCGGCAGGGTGCGGCATAGAGCGTGGCCCCGGCTGTGTGTGCGATATTGGCATGGGCGAGAAAGACAGCTCTATCGGTTGCGCCGGTGCGTCCGGGCCATGCGCGCGCGCTTGCCCATGCGATAGCTTGCGCGGCCATCTGGCGCGCGGGGGACGTGTGGGCGCTCGCGTAGCGTGCCGCCGCCCCGAATGAGTGGCGTAGGTAAGCCTCGGCGCGTTTGGGCGACGCGGCGTAGAGTTCTGCAAACTTGCCCCCGGCCGGGTAGCGAATGAACAGCGACAGAATGCCGGGGAAGTCAAAGCCCGAATTGATAAGCGACGTGATGACGGCTTGCTCGGCTTCGCTGCGTGACGGGTAACGGTCAATGCCCTCGCCGCTCAATAACGCCCATGCTCGGCGGGAGAAGCGCGCGCGGGCGGGCGTGTCTGCGGAAACTTGCGCCGACGTTTCGAGCGTGGGCACGATGGGCAACAGGTCGCGCGGGTCAATCGGCGGCAACTGCCGCCAATCGCCGGCGGTCAATTGGTAACGTGCCTGCCCGATGGTGGACGGCGGGGCGGCCACATACGCGCCGCACCCGAAACGCAGTTCGCCTTTGCCCATGTCGGGCGACAGGTTGCGCGCGTTGCCGGATAGCGGGCGCGTAAAGCGAACGTAGAAATGTCGCCCGCCGCTCGGCGTCGCAATCGTCGGGCAGTCCCCCGCGTCTATGCCCATGCCCGCCAGGTAGCGTGCGATGCGCTCGGCGGTGCCCGGCATGGCGTCATCGTCGGCGTCCAATACAGCCAGCCGCAAGCCGCCGCCGCACCGTAGCGCGATATTGGCGTCGGCAGGCGCATCGCGCCATTGCTTTGCCGGCGGCACTGTCGGCCAATCCGATGCGTGCGGCGCTTTGCCGTCGGGCACAAGTGGAATAGGGTCATAGTCAAGCGCCACATATACCGCGCGGGCGCTGGCAACGTTGCGGCGCATGGTCAATCGAAAAGTGGCAACTGTGCGCCGACTGTCTCGCCGTCGTGCGCCCACTCGGCGAGCGACAAAGCCCATTGCTCACCGAATCCGCGAGCTACCCGAAAGCCGCGCGTCCAAATCGTAGCCATGCTCGCCCGGTAAGTGCGCCCGGTCTCTGCGGCCGTGACATGCACCCACCGCGCGCCCGCGCGCTCGGCATCGTGCAACGTGCTCAAGTCGAATGCGATGGCCGGCGGCTTTGTGAGGAAGTGCCCGGCGCGTAGCGTTTTGTAGAAGGTATCGCCGCGTACATGCCCGACTATCACCCGCCCGACTCGGATTACCACCGCGCGCCGGTTGGTGCTATCATCGGCCTTAGAACGTGATGCGCGCCCGCGCACAGGATTGGCCGCCCGGTTGCCCGCCGGGCGGTTGTCTTTTGTCAGCATATCGGCCCCCGCTTGGCGCGTGGCGCTCTGCGCCTCAGCGTGCTTGTGGCGGCCGGTTCGGCGCTGGCAGTCGGCGCAGCGTCGGCCCCCGATGGCCGCCAATTGAGAATCAGCCAATAGGCGCGCGCTAGTAGCCGCGCTTGCTCGCGCTCGGCGTCAGTCGGCATATACATCAATAATCATCATTAGGCGTATCATGCAGTCGCAAATGCAATTGTGCCGCTCAAGCCACCGCACTGAAACATCCACATCGAAATCGTGTTTTTCAAGCCACCGGCGCGTATGGCGCACTGCGTCGCAGCGGCCCTCACAGTCGCACCCCATCGGGTTGTCATCTGTGATTGGCAGCACCGTTGCCAGGTAGTCAATCAAGAATTCAAGCGACTCGGCGTCCATGATTCCCCCTGTTCGTGATAGTGGTCAAACCCCTAGGGGCATCACGCCCCGGTATCAGGCTGTGGCGTCATCGCGCACCCCCTCGGCGGCCTGCGTGCCGGGCGTCGTGGCCTCGGCTGGCAGTAAGCCGCGCCGCATCAAATCGCCGCGAATCACAAAGCGGATTTGCTCGCGCGGGTCGCGCATTTCCGAATATGACACGCGCGCTAATGCCTCGGCTTCCGCGCGTGAAAACGTTACTAGAAATCGCGTCATGTGTCCCCCTGTAAAATGCGAATGGCTCATGTCATCTAACTGACATGAGCCATTATTGCACGCCCGCAAGGAAGGAAAAAGCCGCTAGGGTATTTTCTTCTTTTCCTTCTCCCTGTGCGCTTTCACCTCGCGCATTATCCCTTTGTCGGCCTTATGGCGCTTAAGCCTAAGTCGTGCATCTTCTAGCAGCTTCACACCTGCTTTATCCTTACCGTGTTTCCAGGCTATTTGTTCAGCAATCTCTTTCCAGTATCGCCCATCGCGCGCCCTTAGTTCCTCACCTTCTTGTGCTTTCGCGAGCCGGTAGATTAGCTCAGTATGGTCAAGTTTCGTGCGCCCCGGCCCGCGCTTGGCGTCGCTTGGCGTGGCGGGCGGCCCGCCGGTTGCATCGCTCGGCTGCTGCCCGGTTATCTTCGATGCATCGGCGTATTCGCGCGAAATCTCAGATAGCCACCGATTGAAGAATTGAACCAGGCTGTCTGGCCTGTCGTACATTAGGTGCGCAGTCACTTCGATTACCCGGCTATTCATCGGAATCACGTCAACCACGATGTACGGACCGTACATCTCGACCTGTCCGCCTGTCACATGTCCCCCGATTACTGACCAATGCCTGTCACTCTCTGCGCGCATTCCACCTAGCTTAATCTCGCCGCTTTCTGTTTTGAAGCTTGTCCTCCCCGGCCAGGATAGGCTGCTTGTGTTCAAAATCCAGTCCTGAAAATCCTTTGGAGTCGATTCTATCCTGAACGTGCGCACGATTGCCATATTGCCCCCGCAAAACAAACGCCCTCGCGTGATTGGACACGCAAGGGCGCAGGTGCTATGATTTCCCTGCCGATGCGCGTACACGCATTAGGCCATAGCCGCAGGTGTTAGCCCACCGTGCGGCGTTTCTATTTCGTTATCGCGTTGCGGGCGGTTCGCTCGCGCCGACATGCAGGGCGACGATAAAGCGCCCGTCCACATAGCCGCGTACCAGGCCGATGATAACTTGTGTCACAGTCAGCCCGGCGGCCGCCGCCTGCGCGTCTAGCGCCTCGGCGAGTTCGGCCGGCAGGCGCGCGGCGATAGTGTGGGTAGTCGGCTTGGCGGGTGTCTTTCGTTTCGTCATGGCTACAGTATACTCCCGGTTTACTTTACATGTCAAATTCTGTATAATGCAGTTTGACATAACAGCTATAGTGCGTGCCTCGGCTAGGTTTACAGTTTTCGGGCATGAGAAACGCCAATAGGCACAGGCATTCCCGCATATGGCCCGCAAACCGTCGCGCAATAAAACACGCCAAATAGGACATAACCCCCACTTTCAGCCCAAATAACGGCGGCCTGCCCGTTTCGAGCAAGGCGCTTTTTGGCGCGGTTCGCGTCAGAAATGCTAGCCTTTGCCAGCAGGCCCGCCCGCCTGCGGAATTGCCACGTGTGCGCAATTGCGCACATTCGATACCACCAGCAGGCCCGCCCGCCTGCGGAATTGCCCCGACAATTTGCCGGACGTGATGCGCCATTTTTCACCCCCTGTTTTCATTGGGGAATTGGGTATGTTTTTTGCCCTATCGTGCGTAGGATGGCCCCAGGCGGGCGAGTTTGCTTTCAACGTGTCACAGCACCTTTAACCGTTCCCGGAACCGTGCGAGCAAGTCCCGGCGCTCGGCTATCGGCGTTGCCCGATACTCGCGTATGAGCGTCTCGGCGAGCCGTACCGTTGCCTGCCGCTGTGCCGGCGTCATCTGGCGCAGCCAGGCGGTAAAGTCCTCATACGTCATGCGCTTTGCCATGTGGCTACCTCGCGCCTGCTAACAAAAGCTAATATTTCGGCCGCCCCCGCGCAACGCCCCGCCACGCTTCACCGCGTGCGCTCTGGCGCGCGTTTGGCGTGCGGCAGTTCATCTATGCCCCGACTGCCGCAAACGTGGCGCTAGGGCGTGGCGTGCGCTTGGCAGGCCCGGCCGGTCGTGCCAATGGTATAATGGCCGACATGGAAAGTCGGGTAGCTATCGTGTCCCGTACACTGTCTGTCCAAAGTATCGCTGCCGTAAGAGCAGCATCACGATATTCTGAAGAGCGCCTTGTTAGTCCTGGACGCTTCGAACCGCACGGCTCGAAGCGTCCACTTTTTCCCAGCGAGTCAGACCGGGGATTGTGCGAGGCGAGCACCAGACGGAATCTGCTCGACAGCCGAGCAATCTGGAACCTTCCCGGTCATTCGAGCGTCTAGCGAGTAGCCGACGGTATCCGACGGGGCCGATCGGCCCGGCACACTTTCTTCCGTCAGGCAAGAGACCCACATGGACATTCGAATTACGCTGGTAGCGAGCTTCGCGCTGGTCGCCGCGCTCGCCGCGTGCGGCGCCCCGGTGCCTACGCCCAATGACTTCCCACCGCCGCCGACCGGCTGGCCGACCGCGCAGGCCGGGCGACCGACCGCCACGCCGATCGCATCGGCAACGCCGCGCCCGACCCCGCCGACCGCCACACCCGCCAGCGGCGGCGCGCCGGGAGCGGCCACGCTGCGGCCGCCGCTGATGACGCTGGCACGCATCGAGAGCGTGCAGGTCCGCATCCTTGAGGGCGTTCCGACGCGCGTGCAAGCGGTCGTGCGCGGCGCCTTCCCGGACGGCTGCACGAGCATCGCCGGGATTGTGCAAGGCCGCGACGGCAACCGCTTCATCATTACGGTCAACACAAAGCGCCCGGCCGATGCGATGTGCACCATGGCGCTCGTGCCGTTCGAGGACGTGGTCGAGTTGAGCATGCAGGGCCTGCCGAGGGGCACCTACACGGTCGTCGCCAACTCAGTCGAGGCGTCGTTTACGTTGACGCAGGACAACACGGTCTCGACGCTGCCGCAGGTGGCGACGCCGCACCCGCGTGTCGCATGGAGCGACGCCGAGGCGCTGATCCTCGCCGGGCAGGCCAGCGAAATCATGCAGACCCATGCGCTGGAGGTAACGCTCTGGCTGAAGGATGGCCGGACGGTGGTCTCCACCGAGCCGCGCATTGACGCCGCGCTGGCGGTGATACGGCGGTGCGGCGCCGCCTGCGCCAACACGCGCTACGCAACGGAGTGAGCACCCGGCAAGCGAACCGCCCCGCTGCAGCAATTCTCATTTTGGAGTCGGCTGCCAATATGCCCCCTCATCCCCTGCCCCTTCTCCCCCGCGCGCGCGGGGGAGAAGGGGCAAAGCTA
>JACRMK010000083.1 GCA_016235055.1 Chloroflexota bacterium
ACGCGTACTGTCCAATGCCGGCTTGCTATGAACTTGGCCCTCTGGTGCTTGTCACGCACGCTGGCTCGACAAGTAAGCGGCGTTGCCCTCCCCCCGACCCCCTCCCAACTTTGTTGGGAGGGGGCGACTTTCTAAGGGGATTGCTGTTGCCGTGCCCGCACGGGTATACCGCCAAACTGTCGGAGGCGCAACCGGCCGTCATGCCGGCATGGTGTTAGCCGGCATCCACTCCAACCGGAATCTGAGGCTGTTGCGGCGCTCGGTTTGAGTGGATTCCGGCGGTGGTCAGCGACGCTATCCAGCGGCTTCGAGCCGCTGACCAGCGCGGGCATCCAGAGGCTGTATGCTGGACTCCTGCTTTCGCGGGAGTGACGATGGCGGCGCCTGTGGCGCGGCGTTGTTGTTCTGCCCCAAATCTGAAATACAACCCCCACCGCGCTGCCGCTTTGACGCCCCCGCTAAGGGCCTTATAATCAGCGACAATCGGCGCTGCAGAGGGCAGACCAATTCCGCGCAGGTGGGGAGGGGGAGCATGTTACAAGACTTGCAGTGGCTGATCCGCGCCGTGGATCGGATTGGGGCCGATCGGGCCGACAGTCGTGACCAACAGTTGCGCAAGGCGTTGTTGGTGCGCGCCAGTGTTATGTTCATCGCAGCCGGCGCGGCCTGGGGCATCTTCTACATCCTCTTTGCCGAACCGCTCGCGGGCGCGATCCCGCTCGGTTATGCGATCTTTTCCGCGCTCAGCGTCGCCTTCTTTGCCGTGACCCGTCGTTACGAATGGTTCCGGCGCAGCCAATTACTGCTCGTCCTGTTTCTGCCCTTCCTGCTGCAAATCGCGTTGGGCGGCTACATCAACGCCAGCGCGGTGATCATCTGGTCGTTGATCTGCCCGCTGGGTGCGCTGGTGTACGATGAGCCACGCCGCGCGCCGCGCTGGTTCCTCGGCTACCTCGCGCTGGTCGCGCTCAGCGGCCTCCTGCAACCCTACGTGCGCGTGGTCAATAACCTCTCGCCCGCCCTGGCCCTATTCTTGTTCGTGATGAACATCGGCGCCGTCTCGTCGATCATCTTTGTCGTGCTCTACATGTTCGTCGGACAGCAGAACCGGCTGTACGACCTGCTGCACCGCGAGCAGCAAAAGTCCGAGAGCCTGTTGCTCAACGTCCTGCCCGAGGAGATTGCCACCCGCCTCAAGAACGACCGCCACACGATCGCCGACCAGTTTGACGCCGTCAGCGTGCTGTTTGCCGATCTGGTCGGCTTCACGCCGCTGTCGACGCTGTTGTCGCCTGCCGAGATGGTCGAGTTGCTCAACGACATCTTCATGCAGTTCGATGCGCTGGCTGAAAAATACGGCGTCGAAAAAATCCGCACGATTGGCGACGCCTACATGGTCGCTGCGGGCGTACCGTGCCCGCGGCCCGACCACGCCCAGGCGCTGGCGCGGATGGCGCTCGACATGTGTGCGTACATCCAGTGGCGCCCGCCCTTCGCCGGACACGCGATTGACTTTCGGATTGGCATCAACTCCGGCCCGGCGGTCGCCGGCGTGATCGGCCGCAAGAAGTTCCAGTACGACCTGTGGGGCGACACGGTCAACACGGCCAGCCGCATGGAGTCGCACGGCACCGGCGGCCGGATTCAGATTTCGCGCGAGACTTACGAGCTGCTCAAAGCCGAGTTTACCTGCGAGCCGCGCGGTAAGGTGCTGGTGAAGGGCAAAGGCGAAATGGAGACGTGGTATCTCGTCGGCGTGAAGCCGGTTGACCCGCCACGAGCGTGAGGCAGCGCGCCTCGCTCGCCGCCGGAGCGGGCCGTGGCCCCCTCCATCGTTGAGGCATACCGGAAAAGTGTAGGAGAGCCATGTCTGTACCAGACGCGCGTCGACCCCGTCGCCATTCCGGCGGAAGCCGGAATCCAGACAAGCACCCATGGCCTACACGCCTGCCATATGCTGCCCTGGATGCCGGCTTACTACACGCCGCCATGACGGACTGGAGCGTGCCGACAGTTCGTCGGTATACCCCCATCATCGTTACGTGTTTTTGACAGAATCGCCACGCCTTTGTATAGTACCTGTTAATCACATAGTTTCACTCATCCAGAGCGGCGGAGGGATCGGCCCTATGAAGCCGCGGCAACCAACTGGCCGCTAGCGACTAGTCACTAGCTACTAGCGTGGTGCCAATTCCGACAGAGCATCTCTGGAAGATGAGCGTGTCGAACCTGCTTTGACTGGCCTCTTCTTCGGAAGAGGTTTTTTGTTATCCGTTTGCGCTCGCCGCTCTCGCGGGCGCCATTGCACCCATTGCGGTTTTCTTTGTGCCTTTGTGTCTTTGTGGTGAGATGTTTTTACCGTGAGCTGCCGTTAAGGATTTACCCATGAAACTGTTCCCGCATACCAACCGCCGCTACCTGGACGCCGTCGCCGATCACGCCGTGATCTTCGACGGCTCAATGGGCGCGAACCTGCTGGCGCGCAACCTGACCGCCGCCGATTACGGCGGCGAACGGCAGATGGGGAACGTCGATCACCTCGTCCTCAGCAGCCCGCATATCATCGAGGACGTGCACGCGTCGTTCTTCGCGGCCGGCGCCGAAGTCGTCGAGACCGACACCTTCCGCGCCAACCGGCTCACGATGAAGGAGTACGGCCTCGCAGACCGCATGCTCGAACTGAACCGCGCCGCCGCCGCGCTGGCGCGCCGGGTGGCCGACCGCTGGACGCGCGACACCGGCGAGGCGCGCTTCGTCGCCGGCTCGATCGGCCCGTCCGGCCTGCTCCCCTCCTCCGACGATCCGACGCTCGGCGCGATCACGTTCCGCGAGCTGGCCGATGTCTTCCGCGAGCAGGCGCTCGGCCTCGTGCAAGGCGGTGCCGACCTGCTTATCATCGAGACGCAGCAGGACATCCTGGAGACCAAGGCCGCGATCCACGGTGCGTGGCAGGCGTTTATCGAGACCGGCGTGCGCATCCCGATCCAGGCGCAGGTCACGCTCGACACCAGCGGGCGCATGTTGCTCGGCACCGACATCGCCGCCGTCGTCGCCACGCTCGAAGCATTGCCCGTGGTGGACGTGATCGGCCTCAACTGCTCGACCGGGCCTGACTACATGCGCGAGCCGGTGCGCTACCTGACCCAGCACGCGCGCCTGCCGATCTCCGTCATCCCAAACGCCGGCCTGCCGATCAACGTCGAGGGCAATACGGTCTACCCGATGCGCCCGACGCCGATGGCCGACCTGCTGGCCGAATTCGTGCTCGAGTGGGGCGTGAACATTATCGGCGGTTGCTGCGGCACCCGGCCGGAGCACATCGCGGAGATGGCCGCGCGCGTCAAAGGCCGCAAGCCGGCTGCGCGCCGGCCGCAGCACGAGCCGATGATCTCGTCAGCCATGCGCGCCGTATCGTTGCGGCAGGTGCCCGCGCCGCTGATCGTCGGCGAGCGCGTCAACTCGCAGGGCAGCCGCCGTGTCAAGCGCCTGCTGCTGGAGGATAAGTACGACGACATCCTGACCATCGCGCGCAACCAGGTCGAGGGCGGCGCGCACGCGCTCGACGTCTGCGTGGCGCTGACCGAGCGCGCCGACGAGGCCGCGCAAATGCGCATCGTCGTCAAGAAGCTGCAGATGAGCGTCGAAGCGCCGCTGGTCATCGACAGCACCGAGGCTGACGTGCTGCAGGTGGCGCTGGAAACGAACCCCGGTCGCGCGATCATCAACTCGATCAACCTGGAGCGCGGACGCGAGCGGTGCGATTCGGTACTGCCGCTGGCCGTCGCGCACGGTTCGGCCGTGATCGCGCTGACCATCGACGAGCACGGCATGGCCAAGACGGCCGCCGCCAAGGTCGAGGTCGCCAGGCGCATTTACGCTATCGCCGTCGGCGAGTACGGTCTGCCGCCCGACGCGCTGATCTTCGACGACCTGACCTTCACGCTGGCCACCGGCGACCCGGAAATGGCCGGCTCGGCGACCGAGACCATCGAAGGCATCCGGCAGATCAAAGCGGCGCTGCCCGGCGTGCTCACCTCGCTCGGCGTCAGCAACGTTTCGTTCGGCCTGTCGCCGGCGGCGCGCGCCGCGCTCAACAGTGCGTTCCTGCACCATTGCGTGGAAGCCGGGCTTGATCTGGCGCTCGTCCACCCGCAGGACATCACGCCATACACCGAATTGGACGACGAGGCGCGCGGCATCTGCGACGACCTGATCTTCAACCGCGTGCCCGACGCGCTGGCCCGGCTGATCGCGCGCTACGAGAACGTCGCGCTCACGACCGACAAGGGCGCGGCCGACCCGACGTTGGGCATGACGCCGGAGCAGAAAATCCACTGGATGATCGCGCACCGCAAGAAGGACGGCATCGAGCCGCTGATCGACGCCAGCATCAAGGCGCACGGCGAGACGGCCAACGACGGCGCGGTTTGGACGCTCAACAATGTGCTGCTGCCCGCCATGAAGGAAGTCGGCGACAAGTTCGGCGCGGGCGAACTCATCCTGCCATTCGTGCTGCAGTCGGCCGAGGTCATGAAGAAATCGGTCGCCCACCTGGAGCAGTTCCTCGACCGCAAAGACGGCCAGACCAAAGGCAAGGTCGTGCTGGCGACCGTGTACGGCGACGTGCACGACATCGGCAAGAGCCTCGTCAACACGATCCTGTCGAACAACGGCTACACGGTCTTCGATCTCGGCAAGCAGGTGCCGGCCACGGTCATCATCGACAAGGCGCTGGAAGTCGGCGCAACGGCGATCGGCCTGAGCGCGCTGCTCGTATCAACCTCCAAGCAGATGCCGCTGATCGTCAACGAGTTGCAGCGACGCAACCTGCCGTTCCCGGTGCTGATCGGCGGCGCGGCGATCAACCGCAAGTACGGCCGCCGCATCCTGCTCACCGAGTCGGGCGCGCCGTATACGCCGGGCGTCTTCTACTGCAAGGACGCATTCGAGGGGCTTGATACGATGGAGCAGTTGATCGATCCAGCTCAGCGCGGCGACTTCGTCGGGCGCGTCGTCTCCGAGGCGCAGGCCGAGTTCGGCGCAGCGCGTCCGGCCGCGGCCAAGCCGGCGAGCACCGCCCCAGCCGCGCCCGCCGTGCGCCGTCTGCCGCAAGGCGAGTTGCCGGTCCCGCCATTCTGGGGCGCGAAGACGATCCAGTATATGCCGCTGGAGATGGTGCTGCGCGAACTCGACCTGAACGAGCTCTACCGCTTGCAGTGGGGCGCGAAGAACGCGCACGGGGACGACTGGCTGGCGCTCAAGGCCGAGTTCGACGCCCGGCTCGACCGCATGTCGAAGGACGCCATCCGCCGCAAGTGGCTGAAACCGCAGGCGGCGTACGGCTACTTCCCGGCCAACAGCGAAGGCGACACGCTGGTCGTGTACGACCCGCGCGAGGCGGGCAACGGCGCGCGGCCGCGCACCGAACTGGCGCGCTTTGCGTTCCCACGCCAGTCGGAGTTCGAGCACCTCTGTATCAGCGACTACTTCGCCCCGGCCGACTCCGGCCTCACGGATGTCGTCGCGCTGCAGGTCGTGACGGTGGGACACGCGGCCGATGAGCAGTTCGCGGCGCTGCAGGCGCGCGGCGACTACAGCGAGGCGTACTTCGCGCACGGCCTGGCGGTCGAAGCCGCCGAAGCCGCGGCGACGTACACGCACGCGCACATTCGGCGCGAGTTGAACCTGGCGGACGATCGCGGCCGCCGCTACTCCTGGGGTTACCCGGCCTGCCCGGACCTGGCCCAGCATGCGCTGGTCTTCCGGCTGCTGCCGCAGACCGCCGAGCTTGGCCTGAGCCTGACGTCGGCGTTCCAGATGGTGCCGGAGCAGTCCACGGCGGCGATCGTGGTACATCACCCCGACGCGAAGTACTACAGCATGAAACTGTCGCGTCTCGAACAGCTAGAGGCTAGCAGCTAGCGGCTAGCGACTAATAACTAATATGAGACAATTCAAAGCGATGTACGGCGCCCGGCCGGTCTTTTCGGTGGAAACGTTTCCGCCCAAGACCGAGCACGGCGTCCACAACCTGTATGCCGAACTGACCTACCTGACGCAGCACCATCCGGTGTTCGTTTCGGTGACGTACGGCGCGGGCGGCTCCACGCGCAATAAGACGCTCGAACTGGCGCGCGAGATCGGGCAGCGCTTCGGCGTCACGGCCGTGCCACACTTCACGAGCGTCGGCGCCACGCGCGCGGACGTGCGCCAGTACATCGCCGATGCACTGGCGGGCGACGCGCGCAACATGGTCGTGCTGCGCGGCGACCCGCCCAAAGGGGAAACGGCCTACACACCGCCGCCCGACGGCTTCCGCTACGGCTCCGAGCTGGTCGAGTACGTCCGCAGCATCACCGGCGAGCTCGATCTGGCGGTTGCCGGCTATCCGGAGGGTCACGTCGAATGCCGCGATCTGTGGCAGGACGTGCAGCACCTCAAGCGCAAGGTGGACGCCGGCGCGTCGGTGGTCCTGACGCAGTTGTTCTACGACAACCCGGCTTTCTTCCGCTTCCGCGACGAGACCGAGCGCGCCGGTATCGGCGTGCCGGTCGTGCCGGGTATCATGCCGATCACGAAGTTCTCGCAGATCCAGCGCATGACGGCGCTCTCTGGCGCGGCCATACCGGACAGCCTGTCGGCATCCCTGCTGAAACACGAGGACGGATCGCCGGATCAGGCCAAAGCGGGCATCGAGTTTGCCATCGAGCAGTGCCGTGAATTGCTTGACGCCGGCGTGCCGGGTCTGCACATCTTTACGCTGAACAGCGGTCACGCTACGTCGCAGATCATCCACGCCCTGCATGACTACTTTGACGACGAGCCGGCAGCCAGTAGTCAGTGAACCGTGAACAGTAAACCGTTTGGAACAGATCACGGCGGCTTGCGCATGCGGGCCGCCTTGCTTTTGGCACTGGCGCTCGCGGCCTGCGCTCCGGCGCCCGAGGCGCCCGCCACGCTCGCCGCAACGGCAACGCCGGCTGTACCGCCGACCGTCTCACCCAAGATTGCGCTCGATCTGTCGGCCTTGAACGCCGACGGCCTCTACGGCCCGCCGGACGGCTTGCGCTCGCTGGCGTACGAGTTCTGCCTCCCGGTCGATTCGGAAGCGGAGGCCGAGGTGAAAACGATCGACCCGACCGTCCAGTCCATGCCCGGTTCGCGCGGCCATATCGGCTGCACGGCCAGACAGGTGCTGGCGATCGGCAGCACGCACCAGCCCAACTACCGCGACGTACTGGCGAAGCTGGCCGCCCTGCCGTATGTGACACGCATCCAGCGCGCCGACTTCGAGTAGGCGACCAATTGAGCGAGAGCGCAGAGAACTCTTTCGGTTTCTCTGCGCTCTTTGCGTCCTCTGCGGTTAAAGGGTCTTCGCGCCGCGTCCCACATGCGCAGCGCCGGGAACACAATCACCTCGCGGATCGCCGTCTGGTCCAGCAGCAGCACCGTCAGGCGGCCGATGCCGATGCCAAACCCGCCGGTCTGCGGCCCCGACTGCTATAATTACGCCATGACGCCAGCACGCCTCGCCACTTTGCTCCTCCTGGCAGCGACAGTCGCCGCGCAACTCGCCCCCGTTCCGGCGTTACATCTGATCAGCGCGCCGCTGTTGGTATGCGTCTGGCCGGGCATCGCCGCCGCGTGCTGGCTGGGCCTGACGCTGGACCTGCGCGACGCGCGCACGCACAGTGTGGTGCTGACCGCCAGCCTTGCCCTTGCGCCGTTGAGCGTCTTCGCCCTCTCGGCCGTAGTGCCGTTCAGTGCGCCGGCGGCTGTGCTGTCGCTCAGCCTGCTGACGGCGGTCGGTCTGCTGGCAGCGCCGCGCGCCGCCACAGCGCGCGACCCACTGCCCCTGTCGCGCGGGTTTCTCCTCGTCAGCGCGCTCACGCTCTTCGCCATTGCGCTGGCCTTGGCGCCGATGCGCAATGCGTATCGCGACTCGATCCTGCCACTCCAACCGACCGTCGAACTGACCGACTGGCCGAAGCACTACGCCCTCGTGTGGGAGATCGAGCAGAGTGGCGTGCCGCCGCGCAATCTGTTGTTCTTGCAGAACCCGCCAGCCTCGCATGTTTATCACATCTTCTTCCATATGACGGTAGCGTTGCTCGATCTACTCGCCGACCGCTGGCTGGGCATCACGAGTTGGCTCGTCGGCGGCGCGCTTCTGGCTGCCTACACCTTGCTTGTGTCGCTCTACGCCGTCGCGCGCGTGCTTTGGAAGGACGGGCGCGCCGCAACCGCTGCCATCGTGGCCGCATCGCTGATGGGCGGCCTCGACGCGCTACCAAACGCCGTCGCGATTGCGCGCGATGCATCGGAGCCGCTGTTTCGTCACCTCGATGGCTGGACTTCGTGTCAAGCGGAGATCAGCAACTTCTTCACGATATTCACCTGGGTGCCACAACACGCCATTGCGCTGGCGATCGTGTTTGGTGCCTGGCTTGTGTACGCAGACGAGCGGCGCGGGCGCTGGCGTGCGCCGGTGTTGATCGCACTCCTGCTGGTGGCTTCCGTCGGATACAGCATCTATGTTCCGCTGGGCGTCGCGCTCGGCATCGCATGCTTCACGCTTCTCGGCGTCGTCCAGCAGATTCGCGCGCGAAGCGGCGCGGGCGCGTTGGCCGCCGGGGCACCGTGGATCGTGGCGGGGCTGGCAGGCATCGTCGCGCTGGCGCCGCTTGCCGCCTACGAGTTGTCGGCGCGCCTACCGGGCGCCGGCTTGCCGGTCGCCCTATGGGTACACAGCGCCGGCCTGCCGATCAGCGCGTTCGCTCCGGCTGCGCCATTCCAGTTCTTCGCGCCGCGCGGCGGCATCATCGCCCAGTTGCTCGATCTGCCCGCCTACTGGTTGTTTGAACTCGGCGCAGCCTTGCCGCTTGGCCTGATCGGCGTGCTCGCGGCCGGCGGCGATCGCCGGCGCGACGCGTGGCGCATCGGGCTTCTCGTCGCTGCGGCCAGCCTGCTGGTTAGCACGTTCGCGCGCTCGACGCTCGGGTGCAACGATCTGGGACTACGCTCAGGGCTGCCGTTTCAAGGCTGGCTGGCGCTGATGGCAGGCGGTGGCTGGCTCGCCCTGCGCGGCACGTTCGCGGTCGGCGCTGGTGAGCAGCCGGCCCGGCTGCGCCTACCCAACCTCCGGGCGACCGCTGCGCTGGCAGCGCTGACCGCTGCTGGCGCACTGGTTGCGTATCAGATTCCGATGGCGTATCGTTATGACCTGCTGGCCGACCGCTTTGCGCCGGTCAGCGGATTGTATGACATGGAGAGCGCCGGCGGCCAAACCTTCCGCTGGACACGCTCTGAGGTGCAAGTCACGTTCAACGATATCGCGCAGAACACGGACTACCGGCTGGAGGTGCGCGCTCGCGCGGGGACGCGTCCGCCCGGCGCGCCGCCCGCCTATGCACTGGTGCGCGTCAACGACCAGTTGGTCGGCAGCTTCACCGCGCACACCGGCGCCGATGTTCTGACGCTCGACCTGCCGCCCGATCTTGTGCGCGCCGGCTCGTCCTTGCGCGTCACTCTATTCATCGTGCCTTCTGTGCCGGATCGCTTCGGCCTCGGCGACCGGCGCGAGTTGGGCTTCCTGCTGGATGAGATCGCGCTGGCGCCAATGGCGACGACGGGCATCGCCCTGCCGCCGTGGGACGTGTTGATCGCATGCACGAGCCTCGCTATCCTGGTGGCCATTCAAACCAGGCCGCGCCGCACGTGGGCCGCCGTGCCGCTGCTCGTCGCGGTCGGACTAACGCTGGCGCGCGCGCCCGCCGCCGCCGCGCTTCCCTTTATCGCGCTGGCGCTCGCGCTGCTCTGGTGCGCGCGACGCGGAGCGCCGCTGTTCGCGGCACGGTTACGAAACCTCCTGGCAACCGGTAGCACCCGTGTGCTTCTCGCCTCCACCGCGCCACTGATGGCGATCGGCGTGCTCACTGTGTCGTGGATTGTGCTGTCGTACGATCTGTCGCGCTTCCTGCCGCCGGCTGATGCGGCGAGCGCCGAGCGTGACGCCTACAGCCTGGCATATGCCGGCGCGGTGCGGGCCGTGCGCGAACGCACGCCGGCCGGCGCGGTCGTGCAGCTCGATCCGCACCGGGGCGGCCACATGGGCTGGGGCCTGATCATGGAGCGCCGCAACTACTTCGTGGCCGATGAGGTGTTCGCGTATCAGTTCCCACCAGCCTTGCGCGAAACGCGCATGGTGCGCGTCAGCGAGGCGTACGACATGCCAACGCTGTTCGAAGCCTGCGATCGCTTCCGGCGCCTCGGCATCGACATCGTCGTGGTGGAACCGCACGCAAGCGCTTACTCCTGGCTGGCCGACATAGACGAACCGGAAGCCTGTTTGCACCCGCTCTACGCCGACCCGCTGGTCGCCGTCCTGGAACTGCGCCCATGAGCGTGACCATTCGTCACAATCTCGCGTGGGCGGCTGCGGTCGCGATGGCCCTGGCGGCCACGCTCGCGCCCTGGTCGGCACTTGCACTGGTCGGCGCACCGACGCTGCTCGTCATACTGCCCGGCATCGCGGTCGCGCGCTGGTTGGGCGTGCGACTGGACTGGCGCGATGCGCGCGCATGGGCCATCGTGCTCTGCGGCGGGCTCGCGCTGTCGCCGTTGGCCGTTTTTACATCCGCGCTCATCGTTCCCTTCAGTCCGTTCACGAGCGCATTTGTGCTGGCGGTCGTCAGCGGCGTGCTTCATCTAACGGCGGCTGCGCCGTCAGCAAGCGCGCCGCCGCGCATAGCGCTTTCGCGGCGTGCCGTCGTGCTGATGACCGCCATGCTCGTCGTCGCGGCGGTCGCGCTGGCGCCGGTGCGCACCAGCTATCGCGACTCAATTCTGCCCCTGGGCGGCGCCTACCGCGCCACCGACTGGGTGAAGCACTATGGCATCGCGTGGCAGATTGAAGCGAGCGGCCTGCCGCCGCTGAACCTGCTGGTCAGCGACGACCCGCCGCGCATCCATACCTACTACCTGTTCTATCATCTCACCGTCGCCATGCTCGACCAGTGGACCGCCGGAGCGCTCGGCCTCGACGCGTGGCTTGTCATCGTCGCGCTGGCGGTGATGGCGGCCGGCCTGCTGGCCGTCTATGCGCTGGCGTCGCACCTGTGGCGCTCGGAACGCGCAGCGTTCGCTGCGCTGCTGTGCGTGACGTTCCTCGGGGGGCTCGACGTGCTGCCCTCGCTCGAAGGGTTTGCGCGCGGAGAAGCCGGGACGAGCCCGTGGTTCCAGGTCGATGCCTGGGACGTCGGCTGGGCCGAGGTCAGCACGTTCCTGACCGCCTTCACGAACGTGCCCCAGCATATGCTGGCACTGGCGATTCTGCTGGTCGTATGGCTCGTCGCGATCTCGGCGCGTCCATCCTGGCGCGTGGGACTGATGGCTGGACTCCTGCTGGTGAGCGCGCTCGGCCACAGCCTGTACATCGTGTTCGCGGCGACGCCCGGTGCGACTCTGGCGGTTGGCGTGCTGCTCGCGCGCGCCGCGCGCGCATACGGCGTGTCCGGCGTATGGCCCGCCGTACGACCGTGGCTCGCGGGGTTGCTGGCTGCGCCGGTCGCCTGGCCGCTGGCAGCGTACCTGGCGCGTTCCGGCGCGGCGGACGGCGGCCTGCCCGTTTCGCTCTGGGTTCGCACGGCGGGCGTCGGCCTCCACCGGCTGTCGACCGGCACGCCCGTCGAGGCGCTCTTCCCGGATGGCGGCGCTATGGCGCAATTGCTCGACCTGCCAACGTACTTCCTGATCGAACTCGGCGCGGCCGGCGCACTGGCCGTCGTCGCGCTCGCACGCTGGCGCGGCGTGCTGTGGCGCGGCGCGTGGCTCATCGGCGGAATGACTGCGCTCTCCAGCCTGCTGGTCGGCGTGTTCGTCCGGTCGACGCTCGGCTGGAACGATCTCGGCATTCGAGGTATCCTGCCGTTTCAGGCGATCGTTGCCCTCTGGGCCGGCGGCGGATGGCTGGCGTTGACGGAGACCGCCGATGAATCGGCGCGGTCGAAGCCATACCTTGTGCATTGGCGCTGGCAGGCGACAGCGGCCGCCATCGTCACGGCCGCCCTGCTGCTCGGCTACCAGCGCCCGTGGGTCTACGACTACGATCTCCTGCGCAGCGAAAGTGCGCCACGCGCAGTGACGGGATTGTACGCTATCGAAGGCGCAGGCGGCATGACCTATCGTTGGAGCGGTCCCGAAGTCAACATCCCGCTGGATGGCGCGACATCGAACCAGGCCTACGCCGTGCGCATCGCGGCATCGACGGGTTCGCGCCCGGCGAGCGCGCTGAAGGCCGATGCGGTCGCAACGCTTGATGGCGTGGAGATCGGTCGCTTCACGCCGACGGCGGAGATGCAGCCGTTCGTGCTGGCGCTGCCGCCGGAAGCCGTTCAGGGCCGCAACGGCGCGACGCTGCGCGTGCAGGTCGCTTCGTGGCGGCCTGCTGACTACGGCGCAGCCGACCGGCGCGAGCTCGGGCTGCTGATCGAATCCGTTTCCATCGAACCGGTCGCCGGAGGTGCGCCCGCACTGCCGCCGCCCGATCTGCTCGTGGCCGCGATCACGCTGGGCCTGGCGGCGGGCGCGCTCAGCCGGCGGCGGATCGGGCTGGCTGCGTGGTGCGCTGCCGTGCTGATCGGCGCGCTGGCATTTCGTCCATGGCTGGCGCTGGGATTACCGTATGTTGCACTCGCGCTGGCCGTCGCCGCATGCGTTCGGCGCGCAACGCCCGCGTTGACCGGCTGGCTGGCCGATTCCGCCAACCAGCGCGCCGCACGCCGGGCCGTATGCCTGCTGGCGCTGGGCGGTGTGCTGACGACGGCATGGCAGATCACGACGTTCGATGTCGCGAAGTTCCTGCCGGCATGGGATGCGGCCGCGGCGCAGACCGACGCGCGCAGCCTGGCCTATGGCGATGCGCTGCGCACCGTGCGCGAGCGCACGCCGCCGGGCGCCCTCCTGCAGGTCGACCCGGCATTGCAAGGTACTGCGGTAGGTTGGAGTGTGACGGCCGAACGGCGCAGCCGTCTGTTCCTCGACGAGGTGTTCCTGTACCAGCTTACGCCGGCTGAACGCAACCGGCGTCGCGCGCTTGTGGAAGCCGCCTTTGCGCCGCCCGAGTCGGCGGTCATCTGCGGCCGCATGCGCGCGCTCGGCCTCGACATGATTCTCGTCGAGAAGGCATCCGGCCATCCGTGGCTCGACGACCGCGACACGCCCGATGGCTGCATGCGCACGTTGTACGAGAATGCGATCGTGGTGGTGCTGGCTGTGGAGCGCTGACACGCCCGGAAGCGACGCCGCAGAAATGCCAAAAGCGCAGAGAACCTCATGGGGGGTTTCTCTGCGCTCTCTGCGGTTAGTCGGTTTCGCTCTGTGGTTTGCCGGTCTGCTCGCTATCCATCCCGCTGTAAAGTGAAGTGCATCGAGAAACTCATGCGGGGTTCTTTGCGCTCTCTGCGTCCTCTGCGGTTAGTCGGTTTCGCTCTGTGGTTTGCCGGTCTGCTCGCTACCCGTCCCGCTGTGAAGTGAAGTGCATGGAGAAACTCATGGGGGGGGTCTCTGCGCTCTCTGCGTCCTCTGCGGTTAGTAGGTTTCGCTCTGTGGTTTGCCGGTCAGCTCGCTACCCGTCCCGCTGTGAAGTGAAGTGCATCGAGAAACTCATGGGGGGGTCTCTGCGCTCTCTGCGTCCTCTGCGGTTAGTCGGTTTCGCTCTGTGGTTTGCCGGTCTGCTCGCTATCCATCCCGCTGCCTCAGCGACGGGAACAGAATCACCTCGCGGATCGCCGTCTGGTTCAGCAGCAGCATCGTCAGGCGGTCGATGCCGATGCCCAGCCCGCCGGTCGGCGGCATGCCGTACTCCATCGCCAGGATGTAGTCCTCGTCGACCGGATGCGTCTCTTCGTCGCCCTGCGCCGCCGCCTTGCCCAGCTCGACGAAGCGGTCGCGCTGGTCCTGCGGGTCGTTCAGCTCGGAGAACGCGTTGCCGCACTCCATCGTCGCGACGAACGCCTCGAAGCGCTCGACGATGCGCGATTCGCCCGGCTTCTTCTTCGCCAGCGGTGAAATATCGACCGGGTACTCGGTGATGAAGGTTGGTTGCACCAGCTTCGGCTCGACATACGCGCCGAACAGCTCCTCGACCTGCTTGCCCCACGTCCGGGCCGGCTCGACCTTCAGTCCCAGCCGCTTGATCTCGGTGGACAGCGCCGGCAGATCGGCCGTCTGCATGATGTCGAGGTCAGTCTCGTTCAGGATCGCGTCGCGCATCGTGATGCGCTTCCAGGGCGGCGTCAGGCTCACCGTGTGCTCGCGGTAGGTGACCTGCTGCGAGCCAAGCACCTCCTGCGCGACCGTCGAGATCATATTCTCGACGAGGCTCATCACGGCGTGGTAGTCCCAGTAGGCCGCGTAGCACTCCATCATCGTGAACTCCGGCACGTGGGTCGTATCGATGCCCTCGTTGCGGAAGTCCTTGCCGATCTCGTACACCCGCTCGAACCCGCCGACGATCAGCCGCTTAAGGTAGAGCTCGTCGGAGATGCGCAGGTAGAGGTCGGTGTCCAGCGTGTTGTGGTGCGTGGTGAACGGTCGCGCAGTTGCGCCGCCGTACAGGGGCTGGAGCGTCGGCGTCTCCACTTCGAGGAAGCCCTGCCCGTCGAGGTAACGGCGGATGGCGGACACGATCCGGCTGCGCAGCACGAACACGCGGCGCGACTCGTCGTTCGACAGCAGGTCGAGGTAGCGCTGGCGGTAACGCTGCTCCTGGTCCTTCAGGCCGTGCCACTTTTCCGGCGGCGGGCGCAGCGCCTTCGACAGCAGGCGCAGCGACTGTGCGTGCAGGGTGACTTCGCCGGTCTTGGTGCGAAACATGAAGCCGCCCATCTCGACGTAATCGCCCAGGTCGAGATCGTGGCGGAACAGTTCGTACGCCTCCGCGCCGAGATCGTCCTGCCGCGCATAGACCTGCAGGCGGCCCTCGCCGTCCTCAACGTGCGCGAACGACGCCTTGCCCATCACGCGCACGGCGACCAGCCGCCCGGCGATGACGGCCTGCGGCGGCGACGCCGGGACCGGGTCGGCCTCCAGCAGCGCGCGCGCCTGCGCGGTCGTATGGGTGCGATTCGCGCGCGGCGGGTACGGGTCGATTCCGCGGCCGCGGATGCGCTCCAGTTTCAGGCGGCGTTGCCGCTCAAGTTCGTTAAGGTCGTCCATGCGCTAACGAGCGGCCGGAGCCGCCCGGGTCCTTTCATTGGGGCAGCCAGGAGATCTTCAGAATCTCGAAGTGACGCTCGCCGCCCGGCGTCTTGACGGCGCACTTCGCGCCGACCCCGCGCTCCATCATGGCCTTGCCCATCGGGGATTCGTTGGAGATGCGCCCGGTGCTCGGGTTCGCCTCGGCCGAGCCGACGATCTGGTAAGTGTCGTTCTCGCCGTCCTCGCGCACCGTGACATACACGCCAATCTGCACGCGATCCACCGGCCCCTTGTCCTCGATCAGCACCGACGAGTCGAGCATCTGCTCGATCGTCATGATGCGGCCTTCGAGGAACGCTTGTGCGTTCTTGGCCTCATCATATCCGGCATTTTCCGAGATATCGCCGCCTTCTTTGGCGAATTTGATCTGCGCGGCGACTTCGGCGCGGCGTGTGGTGCGCAGATACTCCAGCTCGTCAAGCAGTTTCTGCTTGCCTTCCGGGGTCAGATAGGTCTTCTTCTCATTCATCCTGTGCATCTCCCGCAATAAAAAAACAAAAACGCCCCTGAGGGCATCCACGACGGATAATGCGTCAGGGGCGCAACAGTTGCGCCCCTGATACTTGTTCAATTATAGGCCGGGGCCGTCCGATTGGCAAATTGCCGCGTGGGGTGGGTTTTCGGCAAACTGTCGGTTCTACGCCGCGAGTCGAGACCCGAAGGGTTTCGGGCGGGCCATCACTATCGGAGGCGTACCGGCGAAACCCTTCGGGTCTGCGCAGCCGTTCACCCCAGTTAAGCCAACCCGTGGCCACTATTCGGTTCAGCACCCTTCGACAGTTTCCCGCTATGCCCTGGGAGCACGCGGTACCGGTTTAGCAGAGACCGGAGAGTGGCTGCGCTACGGCGCGAGGATCGCGGGCAGATAGACGCGATTGGGCAGTGTGTAGACGGTGCTGGCCGGCACATCGGCGGAGACGTTGCCCGCCATGTCAGAGAACTTCACGATCACCGTCTGCGTAACGCCAAGCGTCGGCGTCAGCACCCACATCACCGGCGCGGTGGACGTGCTCGGATAGGTGGCGACCAGTACCCGGTCAAGCCAGAGGTCGGTCGTACCGGGGAAATCGACGCGAAACTCGACGCCCATGGTCGGCGTGGTCCAGTGATCCACATCGACATAAAACTCTTGGTAGGCGTTCGCCACACGGAAGTCGGTTCCGTATATGTACGTGATGCCGATCGGGTTCCAGCCATCCGCCACCACGTCGATCTTCGCAATCTTCGTGGTCGTCAAGTTGTTGCCAACTTTCATGCGGAAGTAGGCGCGGTAGGCGGCTGGAAATGGCAGCGCATACGTGTACGGCCCGTACCAGACGCCGCCGCTCCCGTTTGGCGCATAGAGCGCCTTGCCGTTCAGCGCAGCGGCGTCGGTGACGACCATGCCCACGCCAGCGACGCAACACCCGGCAACTTTGTCCTCCCCTTCCCAGACCCAGCCATACGACACGCCGTACCCGGCATAGCCGCTTGGTCCGGAATCGGTGCCGCTGATGACCAACGTCACGGCAGAAATCGTGGTCGTGGCCGGCACGGTGACCGTGCCCGTTGGCAACTGACGATCAAGCCCGACCGTCTGCGTCGCCACGCGTGTGCCGCCGAGCGTTCCACTGATGACCAGTGAGCCAAGCAACTGGTCGGGCAGGGCCGACACATCGAGCGCAGACGTCACCGTATTCGTCGCGAACTGTGTGCCACTCAGTCCCACGCCAACGGCGTACATGTTGAACGTCCCCACGTTGTTAGCCGCGCCCGCCGCCCGCACGCGATTGGACGTCTGATACCACCCACTCCATGGAGCAATCAGCGACCCGAACGTCGTTGGCCCCTCGATGGTGACGTTACTGTAGTAATGCATCAAGATCTGGATGTAGTTCCAGCCATACCGACCGGCCCAGCGCTGCGAACCTTTCTGCGAGAAACCGGCGCCGTGCCCGGATACCGTTTGGAGCCAAGACACCGGATCATCAACCGCGTCAAGGTAGGCGCAGGCCGGGCAGTTTCCAGGCGGTTGGAACGGGTTCTTCTTTGTGGGGTCGCCGTTCTCCGCCGAGTAGAGTGCGTGGATAAGCTGCCCTGTGTAGGCGATATATTGGCCGGCCGTCGCTGCCGTAGCCGCATCCGAGCGCGGGTCGGCGCGCAGCGGACACATCGCTTGGGTGTCCGTCCAATCCGAAACATCCCACGGATTGCTATAGTTGACCCGTTTCCAGGCGTACGTGCGCGCGGCCACTGCTTGCGCCTTCAAGTGCTCCGGTGGGTTCGACGCCGACGCCTCGATCGGCACGACCCAACTGACGTAGGTCTCAAACGGTATGGTGACGATGGTGCCCGTCGCCAACGACGGATTTGTGCAGGCATATACCTGCGAAAAATCGTAGTTGCCCTTCGCATGCAAGACCCGGATGATACTGGGCGGCGTCAAAGCACCCGGGGCGGTCGGCGCGCTCGGTGCAGCCGGGCCGCCATTAATCGTCAGCCACAGCGGTTCCGGCCACTTCGTGACCGGCGTCGACACGTTCGTCACATACACGTCGCCGCGGTGCTCGAACGCCAGTTGCGCACTATCCGGCGACCAAACCGGCGCGGATGCTTCCGCAATCAACCGGCGCACGTTGCGCCCGTCAGCTTGCCCCGCCCAAATCGCGCTCGTGACGTGCGTCTCGCTGCCGGTCGGTGTGCGCACAAACGCAAACTGCCGCCCGTCGGGCGAGACAACCGGGTCGAAGAAGTATTCGCTGCTACCGCGCAGCAACAACCGTGCATTGCTGCCGTCGGCATTGGCGATCCACAATTCCGGGTCGAGCGAGCCCGGGTTGACGACGTACACCCGCACACCGCCCGCGCCGACCGGCGCACGACCCGTTTGCGGCGCGTCGGGCGACAGCAGCACGGCTGCACCGTTGGCCGTATCCAGCCGCCATAGCTCGCTTGCGATACGCGACACGCCGGCGGACTCGATGAGGGCGCCCGGCCGGGTGACGCGCAAACCCGCCGCGTCCCAGGCCGCAGGCGTCGAACGGCCATCGCTCGTCAGGCGGCGCGGCCCGGTTGCTCCCGTCTGTGCGAAGACTGGCAGCGCCGCGAGCACGAGCAGTGCCGGCAGGGCGATCAACGCGAGCCTTAAGACGATGGGTAGACGCATGGGGCCATCTTAACGTCTTTGGCGCCGATACCCAAATGCGCCACGTCGCGGTGGCGCACAGGGTAGCCGGCATCCAGGGGTTTGTCCGCGCTTCGACACGCACCACTGCGACGGAGCGGTCATATTCGCGTCGATCCGCGTCATGCGCGGATAAAGGACCGGACTCCGGCGTTCGTCGCGCTGACGGACGCGCCCCCGGAAGCTGCGCCGCCGCAGCCACGCGAATCAACCTTAAAACTTGTCCAGCAATTCTCATTTTGGAGTCTGGCCACCAAGTTGCCCCCTCATCCCCGGCCCCTTCTCCCCCGCGCGCGGGGGAGAAGGGGAAAAGTGAATGGGGAGGTGCGCGGCGGCTGCGCCGCCGTGCGCCTCCCCATCGAATCGCTCCCCCTCCCAACTTCGTTGGGAGGGGGCCGGGGGGAGGGCAGCATTACTTGCTCGTCGTATCGGTTTGCGTGACAAGCACCTGAGCACCAGCGCTTGACAAGCCGCAATTGGAAAGTACCCGTACAAAGGCAAATTGAGAATTGCTG